>JBGSWX010000558.1:0-1647 GCA_041751695.1 Burkholderiaceae bacterium
GCGCTGCATCTTTCTCGATGTACTTGCGGTATTCGTTCAGCGTGGTCGCGCCGATGCAATGCAGCTCGCCACGTGCCAGTGCCGGCTTGAGCATGTTGCCCGCGTCGATCGCGCCTTCGGCGCGGCCAGCGCCGACGATCGTGTGCATTTCGTCGATGAACAACACGATGCGACCCGCTTCGGCGGCGACTTCCTTCAGTACCGCTTTGAGCCGCTCTTCGAACTCGCCGCGATACTTGGCGCCGGCCAGCAGGCCTGCCATGTCGAGCACCAGCACGCGCTTGCCCTTCAGCGTCTCAGGCACTTCTTCGTTGACGATGCGCTGCGCGAGTCCTTCGACGATCGCGGTCTTGCCCACGCCGGGCTCACCGATCAGCACCGGATTGTTCTTCGTGCGCCGCTGCAGGATCTGAATCGTGCGGCGAATCTCGTCGTCGCGCCCGATCACCGGATCGAGCTTGCCCTGCTGCGCGCGCTCGGTCAGATCGATCGTGTACTTGTTGAGCGCTTCGCGCTGCGCCTCCGACTCAGCGCTATCGACCTGGTGGCCGCCGCGTACTGCGTCGACCGCGGCTTCCAGCGACTTCTTCGTCAGTCCGTGTTCGCGCGCAAGACGGCCGAGCTCGTTCTTGTCGGCCGCCACCGCGAGCAGGAACATTTCGCTAGCGATGAAGCTGTCGCCGCGCTGCTGCGCTTCTTTGTCGGTGGCGTTCATCAGCGCGTTCAACTCGCGTCCGATCTGCACCTGGCCGTCGCCGCCCTGCACTTGCGGCAGTCGTTTGATCAGCCCGTCGAGCGCCTGCGTCAGCGCGGCGACGTTGACGCCGGCGCGCTGCAACAGCGACCGCGTACCGGCGTCGGCTTGCCGCAGCATTGCCAGCAGCACGTGCGATGGATCGATGTAGGCGTTGTCGTGCCCGACAGCGATCGATTGCGCGTCGGCCAGAGCCTCCTGAAATTTGGTAGTGAGTTTGTCGAGTCGCATGTGATGATCGATCTTGAATCAAGTTTGAATCAGAAAGGGCTCACGCGTATTTTGGGCCTGCCCCGAACGAATCAAGGCAACCGATGCGCTCGCAGCATCCTTGCTAGCATCGGCGACACCTCTCGCCCCCACCGTGTACCGCCCACTTTCGGCCGTCGTTCTGGCCATCAATCTCGCGCTGCCGCTGACTGCACTGGCACAGGCCACGCAGCCGATCGTCGCGTCGGGCACCGCCCTGCCCGCGCCGCTTGCCGGTTTGGTGGACGAGGTGCTTGCACGTTTCACGATCGGCCCCGAAGCCGACGAGGCCGATGAAGAGCGCGAGCTGCGGCGGGCCGAACGCGCCGTGCTCGAAGTTCTGGCCACCGAGGGTTACTTCGAGCCGACGCTGCGCTTCGAACCTGCGCCCGCGCCCGACAACGGCGCGCGCTATCGCTTGATCGTCGAGCTCGGGCGCAGAACGACAGTGGGCACGCTCGATCTGCAATTGACCGGTGCGGTCGCCGAGCAGCGCTTTCAGGATCGCGCCGCGGCGCTAAAGTCGGAGTGGCCGTTGGCCGTAGGCGCTCCGTTTCGCTCTCCTTTGTGGGAAACCGCCAAGACCCAGGCGCTGGCATCTGTTCAGGCACGCGACTTCGCCGGCGCGCGACTCGTTGATTCAG
>JBGSWX010000559.1:0-7988 GCA_041751695.1 Burkholderiaceae bacterium
GGCCGTGGCCGCGCGGATCGACTCGCACGTAGACACCCGCCCGCTCGTGATCGAGGCGATCGCGCCGCGCGGTGGCTGGCAAGCGGCTCCGACTGCGACCGGCGATTGGACCCCCGAGCTGGTCGCACCTTCTGCTGTGGACGTTCAGACCTTTGTTGACGGCGGCACCGCGGTCGGTGTTTATGTGGGTGTGTACCGCAATCAAAGGCAGGGCGCCGAGCTGGTCAACACGATGAACCAGATTGTCAGTAGCGAGAGCAAACGTTGGCGACTGACAGAAAGTGGAACTTTAAAGGTTCGATTGAACGGCGAGGCGGCGCTGATAAGAAGCGCAGCCGTGCGAGGCACGAGCGGACAATTCCTGATCTGGCACTGGTACTGGCTTGCAGGCGACGCCACCAGCAGCGACGTGCGAGTGAAGGTTCAGCTTGCGCTGCAACGGTTGGTCGGCGCGTCAGATACCGCCGCCTGGGTCGCCGTCTACACGCCGGTGGGCGACGATGTGAGTGCGGGCGCGCGCAGATTGAATGCATTTGTCGAAACCATGTCGGGCCCGATCGATGCTGCGCTCGAGACGACGGCCGGCCGGTGATGCACAAGCAACCGCCGTTGATCGCGCATGTCGTGTACTGCTTTGATATCGGCGGACTCGAAAACGGCGTCGTCAATTTGATCAATCGACTACCGGAGGCGAGCTGGCGGCACGCGGTGGTGGCGTTGACCGATGTTTCGCCCGCGTTTGCGAAGCGCGTGCAGCGACCAGACGTTCAGTATCTGTCTCTGCGCAAGCCTGCGGGCCACTTACTGAGGCTTTACCCGCGCTTGATGCGAATGTTTCGAGAGCTGCGTCCTGCGGTCGTCCACACGCGCAACCTCGCGGCGCTGGAAGCTGCCGTACCCGCGTGGGCCGCCGGCGTACCGGCGCGCATCCATGGCGAACACGGGCGCGATGCTAACGACCCGGACGGCGCGCGGCGCCGCTATCAGTGGGTGCGCCGTGCTTACAGTCCGTTCGTGTCGCGCTACGTCACTGTGTCGGAAGATCTCGAGCGCTACCTGCACGATCGCGTTGGTATCGCCGCCGATCGCATCGTGCAGCTTTACAACGGGGTGGATACGGAGCGTTTTCATCCGGTCGGGGACACAGGCGCCGCGATCGATGGCTGCCCATTTGGCCGTCCTGAACACTGGCTGGTCGGCACTGTGGGCCGGATGGATCACGTGAAAGATCAGAGTGCGCTGGCGCGCGCTTTTGTGCTTGCGCTTCGCATGCATCCGCGTGCGAAAGATCGCATGCGTCTGATCATGGTCGGCGAGGGGGCGCTGCGCGCCGAGTCGGAGCGCATTCTGGATGAATCCGGCGCGCGTGAGCTGGCCTGGTTCGCGGGCGAGCGCGACGATATTGCCGGGATCATGCGCGGGCTCGACTGCTTCGTGCTGCCTTCACGTGGTGAAGGTATTTCGAACACGATTCTCGAAGCGATGGCTTGCGCGCTGCCGGTGGTGGCCACCCGGGTCGGCGGCAACGCGGAATTGGTCGAAGACGGCCTGACCGGTCGACTGGTGCCGGCGGCTGACCCATTTGCCCTCGCGCAGGCTATCGTGGGTTACTTCGAAAGTCCCGCGCTGGCGCGCCGGCAGGGTCGCGCTGGGCGCAATCGGGTCGAACGTACGTTCAGCCTCGACCGCATGGTCGACGGTTACCATCAGTTATACCTCGCCGCACTTCGGAGTGGCGATCACGGTGTGGCGCGTCCCGCACCCAACCTTCCCTCGGCGGAAAGCTAATCATGTGCGGCATCGTTGCCATCATTGATCTGCGGGGGCGCCGGCCGATTGACCGCGACACGCTGGTTCGGATGAACGAGTCGCAGCATCATCGCGGGCCTGACGAGGGCGGTCTGCATCTTGCCCCCGGCGTCGGCCTCGGGCACCGGCGGCTTTCGATCATCGACCTCGCGACCGGCCAGCAGCCGCTTTACAACGCAGACCGTTCGGTCGTCGTGACCTACAACGGCGAGATCTACAACTATCGCGAGCTGATCGCTGAGCTGACTGCGCTGGGGCGCGTGTTCCGAACTCGCAGCGACACCGAAGTCATCGTGCATGCGTGGCAACAATGGGGCGAGAAATGCGTCGATCGTTTTCGCGGCATGTTTGCCTTCGTGCTGTGGGACGAGAACCAGCAGACCGCGTTTATGGCGCGCGACCGGCTCGGAGTGAAGCCGCTGTTCTATGCCGAGCTGCCCGACGGCCACCTGATCGTCGGATCCGAGTTGAAGTCATTGCTGGTGCATGGCGCGCTCGCGCGCGAGATCGATCCGCTCGCGGTTGAGGAATATTTTGCGTTCGGTTACGTGCCCGAACCGCGCACCATTTTCAGCGGCGCTGCGAAGCTGCCGCCAGGGCATACCCTGACCGTGCGGCGCGGCGCGCCGGTGCTGGCGCCGCGAGAGTATTGGGATGTCGAGTTCAAACGATCGAGCACGCTGTCGGCGGGCGACGCTTCGGCGGAATTGGTGGAACGCCTGCGCGAGAGTGTCCGACTGCGCATGATCTCCGAAGTACCACTCGGCGCCTTTCTCTCCGGCGGTGTCGATTCGAGCGCGGTCGTCGCGATGATGGCAGGAATCTCCGCCACACCTGTTAACACGTGCTCGATTTCGTTCTCCGATGTGCAGTACGACGAGTCGAAGTATGCGCAGCAGGTGGCGCAGCGTTACCGCACGAGGCACCACGTCGAACACGTCGAGAGCGATGATTTCGACCTGATCGACCGGCTGGCTGGCCTGTATGACGAGCCCTACGCAGACAGCTCGGCGATCCCGACCTACCGCGTTTGCCAGCTGGCTCGCAAGCACGTGACCGTCGCACTATCGGGTGACGGCGGTGACGAAAGCTTCGCCGGCTATCGCCGCTACCGGATGCACATGATGGAGGAGCGCATGCGTCAGCCGCTGCCGCTGACGCTGCGGCGGCCCGTGTTCGGGCTGCTGGGCCGAATGTATCCGAAGGCTGACTGGGCGCCGCGCGTGTTGCGCGGCAAGACCACGTTGCAGGCGCTCGCGCGTGATTCGGTGCAGGCTTATTTTCACAGCGTCTCGATCCTGCGCGACGACATGCGCGGACGCCTTTACTCGAACACTTTCAAGGCGAAGCTTGCCGGTTACAACGCAATCGAGGTCTTCCGCCGTCATGCGGCAAGAGCCAATCCGGACGACGCGCTGTCGCTGATCCAGTATCTCGACCTTAAAACCTATCTGATCGGCGATATCAACACCAAGGTCGATCGCGCCAGCATGGCGCATTCGCTCGAAGTGCGCGAGCCGTTAATGGATCATCCGCTGGTCGAATGGCTCGCCACATTGCCGCCGTCGTTCAAACTGCGCGCAGGCGAAGCAAAATGGTTGTTCAAGAAGTCGATGGAGGCTCATTTGCCGGACGAAGTTTTGTATCGACCGAAAATGGGCTTCGCGGTGCCGCTCGAATCATGGTTTCGCGGGCCGCTCAGGCAGCGCGTGCGCGAAGCGGTGCTCGGCGACAGCCTCGCCGAAACCGGGCTTTTCGATCCGGCGTGCCTGCGGCAGCTGGTTGAACAGCACCAGTCCGGCAGACGCGATCACAGCGCGCCGCTCTGGTCGCTGCTGATGTTCGATGCCTTCGTGCGCCAGGGCGAATCGAAACTAACCACCGCAGAGTCGCGCGTGCTGTCGGCGTGAACTCGATGAGATGCGCATGACGAGTCCGCGTCTGCTCGTGTTCTGCTCGCTGTTTCCGAGCGCCGCGGAGCCGCAGGCCGGCTTGTTCATCCGCGAGCGCATGTTCCGCGTGGGAAAACACGTGCCGCTCGTGGTCGTGGCTCCACAGCCCTGGTTTCCAGCGCAGACACTGATCAGATGGTTTCGTCCTCACTTCCGCCCGATGGCGGAGACGTACGAAGTGATGGACGGCATTGGCGTACACCGGCCGCGCTTCTTCTGCATCCCGGGCATCTTCAAGTGGACCGATGGTTTGTTCATGGCGCTCTCTACGTTCCTCGCCATGCGTCGCATTGCGCGCGAACATCGCGCCAATATCATCGACGCGCACTTCGGTTATCCAGACGGTTATGCGGCGCTACTGCTCGGACGCTGGCTGCGGCTGCCGGTTGTGCTCACGCTGCGCGGCAAGGAGGAGGGTCAGTCGCGTAGCGACGTCGCGGCAGCACTCAGGCGAGCCATTGTCGGCGCCGATCAGGTAATCACCGTATCGGCTGCGTTGCACGCGGTCGCAATAGAACAGGGCGCCGATCCGGCGCGGGTACAGGTCATCGGCAACGGCGTCGATCTGGCAAGGTTCACCGCAGTGTCGCGCCTGGACGCGCGACGGCAGCTCGGACTGCCGGCAGAGGCCGAAGTGCTCGTGTCGGTCGGCACGCTGAGCGAGGAAAAGGGTTTTCATCGGGTCATTGAATGCATGCCCGGGCTACTCGCGGCCCACCCCGCGCTGCATTTGATGATCGTCGGTGGAGCGGGCCCTGCGGGCAACATGGGGCCGGAACTCAAGCGCATGGTGCGCACGCTCGATCTGGGTAACCGGGTTCATTTTCTCGGCTCGATTCCGCCCGATCGTGTGAACGTCGCTTTGTCCGCGGCCGACGTCTTCGTGCTGGCTACATCTTACGAAGGATGGGCCAACGTTTTTCTGGAAGCGATGGCATGTGGTCTGCCGGTGGTGACGACGAATGTGGGAGGTAACTCGCAGGTGGTCAACGATCCTTCGCTTGGCCGTCTGGTTCCTTTTGGCGACACGGATCGTTTGCGAGAAGCGATCGACGAAGCGCTGCATGTTCCATGGGACCGTGCGTCGATTCGCGCCTATGCCGGACTGAACTCCTGGGACCGGCGCATGCAACCGTTGATCGACACGTATCACCACCTGCTGTCGAGCAGACCGGAACACAAGCAGACGCGGATGGAAACGCTCGATGCGCGATAGTGTGATGCGCGCTGTCTATTCGGCGCTGGCTCCGGCCGGCGCCCATGCACGCCTTTCTACCCTGATCTTTCACAGAGTATTGGCAACACCCGACCCGCTGCTGCCCGACGAACCGAACGCCGAGGAGTTCGAACACCGGATGCGCTGGCTGCAGCGGCACTTCAACGTGATCCCGCTCGCCGACGCGGCCGCGCGATTGAGCAGCGGCACGCTTCCCGCAAGGCCATTGGCGATTACCTTCGATGACGGCTACGCCGACAACCAGCAGATTGCGGCGCCGATTCTGAGCGAACTCGGAATGCCGGCGACGTTCTTTATCGCGACCGGCTACCTCGACGGTGGCCGCATGTTCAACGATTCGATCATCGCCGCCGTGCGCGGCTGCAAACGCAGCGACCTCGATCTGACCGAGCTTGGACTCGGCATTCATTCGCTTGCATCGATCGAGCAGCGCCGGCACGCGATCTCGGCGCTCTTGCCGCAGGTGAAAGGACTTGATCCGGTGCGTCGCGCGGCCAGCGCTGAGCGCATATGCCAGCTTGCCGAGATCACTCCGCCCGCCGATCTGATGATGACCTCTGCGCAGGTTGCCGCGCTCGCACGTGCGGGCTTCGGTATCGGCGCGCATACGGTAAATCATCCGATTCTGACGCGGCTCGACCTGGATGCCGCGCGTGAGGAGATTCAGCTCGGCCGGCGCCATCTCGAAAGGATCACCGGCAGCCCGGTGCGCTTGTTTGCTTACCCGAACGGCCAGCCGGGCGACGACTACACCACTCACACCGCCGCGCTGGTCAGACAACTGGGCTTTGCGGCGGCGTTCACGACCGCACACGGCGTCGCCCGGACCGGTGCAGACGTTTTTCAGTTGCCGCGATTTACGCCGTGGGATCGCGGCGATCTGAAGTTCGGAGCGCGAATGGCGCGCAATCTGCTTAACGCGAATCCTGCCGTCGAGAGATCGGCGCTCGCGCCGCTCGCAAGCCGACCGGCACCCAGCAGGCACGCACGATGAAAATCAGCATCTTTGGTCTTGGGTACGTCGGCAGCGTCTCCGCGGCGTGTCTGGCACGCGACGGCCACGATGTCGTCGGTGTCGATCTGAATCCTCAGAAGCTCGAATTGTTGCGGTCAGGCAAAGCGCCGATCGTCGAAGAAGGCATTCAGGAACTGACGCGCGCCGCCGTGCAATCGGGTCGACTAACGGTCACTGACGATGCGAGTGCTGCGGTTGACGAAACCGAACTGTCTTTCATCTGTGTCGGCACGCCGTCGTCGGCGAATGGCTCGCAGGATTTGTCGGCGGTGGTGCGCGTGGCCCAAGTGATCGGTGCGGCACTCGCACGCAAAGCGGCGTTTCACACGGTTGTGCTGCGCTCGACGGTGGCGCCGGGAACTGCCGTCGATTTGGTGCGTCCTGCCCTCGAGGGCAAGAGCGGCAAACGCTCCGGCACCGACTTTGGACTTTGCTTCCAGCCGGAGTTTCTGCGCGAGGGAAGTTCAATCAAGGACTATGACCATCCGCCGTTCACCCTCGTCGGTGGCGATTCGCAGGATTCGGTTGAGGTGTTGCGCAAACTCTTCGGGCATTTGCCGTGCGAATTTATTGCCACCGACATTCGCACGGCAGAAGCATTGAAGCTCGTGTGCAATGCGTTTCACGCGCTGAAGATCACCTTCGCCAACGAAGTCGGCCGTATCGCCAGTGCGCTGGCGATTGACGGCCGGCAGATCATGTCGCTGGTGTGCCGCGACACTCGCTTGAATATCTCGGCTGCCTACATGAAACCAGGGTTCGCTTTCGGCGGCTCGTGCCTGCCGAAAGACCTGCGCGCACTGACTTATATGGGCCGCGCGCGCGACGTCGACACGCCCGTGTTGAGCAGCATTCTGCCGAGCAATCAAGTTCACATCGAGCGAGTGGTTGAGCGTGTACTCGCGGGGAAGCGCCGGAAAATCGGACTGCTCGGTTTGAGCTTCAAGCCGGGCACTGACGATCTGCGCGAGAGTCCGCTGGTTGCATTGGCCGAGCGTTTGCTGGGCAAGGGACTGCGGCTGTCGATCTACGACGCCGACGTCAGCCTGTCGCGGCTGATCGGCGCCAACAAGCAGTACATCGAAGAAGCGATTCCGCATCTGGGCGAGCTGTTGACGGCTGGTGCTGAAGAGGCGATTGCAGGCGCGGAGATCGTCATCGTCGGGCATTCGCTGCCGCCGGTATGGAACGCTGTGTATGCGAACAGCACCTCTGAACAGCTCGTGATCGATCTGGCCGGCGGCGCCGATCGAGCCCGCATTTCATCGGACTATTGGGGCGTGTGTTGGTGACGAGACCGGAGCTGGTCTTCGTCTCGCCGCGATTTTTGTTTCCGGCCGACTCCGGTGGCGCGATCCGTACCACCGAAATACTACGCAACATGCGCGGCGGAAAGTTTCGCGTCCGCCTGCTGAGTCCGGCCACGCGCGATCAGCAGCAGCGTTACGCGGCACAACTCGCGGAAATCGCCGATCAATGGCAGTGCTGGCCCGCTTCGATCACGCCCTCGGCCCCGTGGCGGCGTGTGCCGCTGCTGGCCTCGCACTTGCCGCTCGCGGTGGCATCCGATCGTTCGCTGGCCGGGAACAACGTAGTCGCCCAGGCGCTAGCGCAGCGCCCGCGCGCCGTTGTTTTCGATTTCCTGCACTCGGCCGTGCTTGCGCGATGGCCGTTGTCAGTTCCCTCGGTGCTGTTCACGCACAACGTAGAAGCCGAGATCGTGGAGCGCCATCTGCAACACGCGACGCAGTTCTGGAAAAAAGCTCTGTGGCGCAGCCAGCTGGCCAAGATGCGCCGGTTCGAGAGCGACACGCTGCGGCGCTTCGATCGCGTCGTGGCAGTCTCAGCGCGCGACGCCGATCGATTCAGAATGGACTATGGTGTTGATCGGGTCGACGTGATTCCGACCGGAGTCAACCTTGAATACTTCCGCTATGTGCCGCGCGAATCCGACAGCAGGGTCGTGTTCACGGGC
>JBGSWX010000560.1:0-5978 GCA_041751695.1 Burkholderiaceae bacterium
CGGCCCTGAGATTCGCTGTTCGAATTGCAGGTGGACCTCGATTCCGGCCTCGTCCGAGATGGCTTTCGCCGCCAATTCAAAAAACTCAGCGGGAATGCTCGGGGCCAGATAGCTCATTAGCCGTAACATTGCCGCGAAATCGTACGCGACCCGTCCACGTTTGCGCTGCTCCTACATCCGAGACGCGCGCTGACCTCTGAACTAATAACAGTCATGAAAAAAAGGCGCAGCCTCTTGGCAGCTTTGCTGCTTCTCGATCAGTGCGCGCCGTGACTGAACTTGGTACAGGCGACTCGTGGCGGGACCGGGACAGCTCGAAGCAGCGCGCGGCACTGTTGCTGGCTTGTGCGCTGATTCTGGTTTGGGGCATCAACTTCAGTGTGCTGAAGGCTGTGCTCGCTGCGCTGACGCCCAGTGGCTTCTTATTTATTCGGTACCTGATCATGCCGCTCTGCGCAGCGGCGCTGCTTTGGCAGCGCTACGGTAGACGTTGGCCGCGTCTGCCTCGCACCGACCTTTGGGCACTGCTGCGGCTCGGCCTGCTCGGGCACCTGTTGCACGTCGGACTGGTGACTTTCGGGATTCACTGGTCAACTGCTTTCTCGAGCTCGCTGATACTCGCCTGCGGGCCTGTGTTCACACTGCTGCTGTTGCGCGGCCTCGGTGTCGAACGGCTGACGCGCGCGCAGATCGTGGGCGTGGGGATCGCCTGCATCGGCGTATTGATCTTCCTCTCGGACAAGCTGCTTGGCGCGCAATGGCGCGCCAGCGGCGGCGACCTCATATTGCTGTTGGCTGCGTTCTTCTTTTCCGCCTACACGGTTAAAGCGAAGCCGCTGATCGAGCGCCACGGCGCGGTGTTGGTCATGACTTACGCGACGCTGCTGGGCAGTGTTCCGCTGGTGCTGCTCAATTTGCCTGCTGGCCTTGATGTGGAGTGGCGCGCGGTGCCGTTGGCAATCTGGGCTGGACTGCTATTTGCGGTCGTCCTCTCCTCGTTCGTGGGCTGGATCGTTTGGGGCTGGGTCAATGCCACGTGGGGCGTCGCGCGCTCAGCTCCATTGATGTATCTGATGCCTCCGACGGCCGGATTGGTGGCCTGGTGGCTGACTGGCGAGGGTTACGGCGCAGTCAAGCTCATCGGCGCGGCGGTGACATTGATCGGAGTGGCCGTGGCGCAGTTCGCTCGACGAGAGGATCCTGCGCGCAGCGTTGAAAGCATTGGCGTGGTTGACTGATCTTGAAGTGTCTGCCTGAGGCGAACATGCAGAAACGGAAATTGGGAAAATGCAATCTTGAAGTGTCGGCGCTAGGCCTCGGTTGCATGGGCCTGAGCCATGGCTACGGGCCAGCGGTGGACAAACAGGTGGGGATCGCGCTGATCCGCTCGGCTGTCGAGCTCGGTATCACTTTTTTCGATACCGCCGAAATCTACGGTCCGTTCACGAACGAAGAGCTCGTCGGCGAAGCCCTTGCTCCGCTTCGAGCGCGCGTCGTGATCGCCACCAAATTCGGATGGGGTATCGATCCGAACGGCACCCGCCTCGGCCTGAACAGTCGGCCTGAACACATCAAGCAAGTGGCCGAAGCGTCGCTCAAGCGGCTCAAGACTGACACGATCGACTTGTTCTATCAGCATCGTGTTGACCCGGACGTGCCCATCGAAGATGTCGCCGGAGCCGTGAAGGACTTGATTCAGGCCGGCAAGGTCAAACACTTTGGTCTGTCTGAACCCGGAGTCAAGACGATTCGCCGCGCTCATGCGGTGCAGCCCGTCACCGCAGTTCAGAGCGAGTACTCCTTGTGGTGGAGAGTGCCCGAAGCCGAACTGCTGCCGACGCTCGATGAGCTGGGCATCGGTTTCGTTCCGTTCGCTCCTCTTGGCAGAGGCTTTCTGACGGGCACGATCGACGCGAACACGACGTTCGACAAGTCCGACTTCCGCCACAGCGTGCCGCGGTTTTCGCCCGAAGCTCGGAAGGCAAATCAGGTCCTGGTCGATCTGCTCGCTGAAATCGCAAAGCGCAAGAAAGCGACGTCGGCGCAGATCGCTCTGTCCTGGCTGCTAGCTCAAAAACCGTGGATCGTTCCCATTCCGGGTACAACAAAGCTGCAGCGACTGAAAGAGAACATCGGTGCAGTCTCAATCCAACTGACACCGCAAGACCTGCATGAGATCGATGCCGCGGCCTCGAAAATCGAGGTGCAAGGGGCGCGTTACTCAGAACATCAGGAACGCATGACTGGGCTGTAGCGACCATGAGCTTTCGGAAGCGCCGTGATGACGATCGAGATATCGAGAGAGCTATTCGTCCGCCCGGAATCCCGAAGCCTTCACGATCGTAGCCCACCGGGCAGTGTCCTCCACGCCTCGGCTCGCAAGTTCGTCGGGCGTACTGCCCACAGGCTCAAGGCCTAGCTCAAGTAAGCGCTGCGTGATCTCAGGTGATTTGATCGCAGACACGATTGCCCGCGAAAGACGGTCGACTATCAATTGCGGCGTTCCAGCTTTGGTGTAAAACGCCTGCCAGCCGGTGCCTTCGAGCGCTGCGAAGCCGAGTTCCTTGAACGTGGGGACATCCGGGGCCATCGGCGAGCGTTGCCTCCCGGACGTTGCGAGCACTCGCAGCTTTCCCGCCTCGTGATGCTTGAGCAGCTGAGACAGAACGGTAATGCCTGCAGGGACCTGTCCACCCAGCAGGTCGTTTATGAAAGGTGCGCTGCCCTTGTAGGGGACCACGGTGAGATCGGCACCGGTCGCACGCGCGAGCATCACACCGAAGAAATGCGTCGGGCCGCCGGCGAGCGGCACACCGTACGTCGCCTGTGCCGGGTTCGCTCGTACCCACGCGATGTACTCGTGCAAAGTTTTCGCCGGCGACCCCGGACCAACGGCGAGCGCCATCTGAAAGTTGGCCGCGAGAGAGACGGGCGCGAAATCCTTTGCTGGGTCGTACCTAAGCTTCGAGTGCGTGAGTGGCGCGAATACCGTCACTGCGATGGGCGCAATCATCATGGTCCTGCCGTCCGGGGCGGCGTTCTTCAGCGCCTCGGCAGCGAGCATGCCGTTGGCGCCTGGTTTGTTCTCCACAACGACCGGGACACCAAGCGAATTTCTCATTCGGTCGACGAGGAGACGGGCCACAATGTCGGATTCCCCACCGGGCGAGAATCCAACAAGAATTCGAACCGGCCCGTTCTGCGCGTTCGCACTCGCGACAAACCCCAAGCAAGCGACGGCGCACAGTAATCGTGGCAGGAGGCTCACTGCCCATCCCTCCTCGGTGCTACCGCATCATTGGGTGGCGCGACAACGACTCCGCGTAACCCGGCTCGTTCGATCGCGGCTTTGACAAGTCCCTCAGATTTCGCCGCTTCGACGAATTGGCGTGCGTACACCGCGCTAAGTGGCTTCCCCTTTGGAACAGCGAACGCGGCCTCCTCGCCACCGAAGCGACCCTCGAGTACGCGGGAACCCGGAGTTTTTGCGGACTCAGCGAGCATGTTCGCTTTGGTTGCGTAAAGCGCATCAACTCTTCCGGCGGTCAGCGATTCGAGCATGTTAGCGATTGAGGCGGCTCGAACCAATGTGGCACGTTGTATGGCTCGAGAGAGAAAGGCATCGGGCGAGGACTTTTCCAGCACTCCAATTCGAATACCGGGCTTATCGACGTCGGCCAACGTGGATATCGAAGAGCCGCTTGGAACAAGGTAGCCGAATTCGACCACCATGTAGGGCGCGGTGAAGTCGACGATCTGTTCCCGCTCAGAACTAATACCGATCATGGCAATGTCCCACTCGCCGGATTTCGCACCTGCCAGAACTGGTGGGAAAGACGTGTAAGGCACAGGTTCGAACTGAACGCCGATTCGCTGCGCCATCTCCTTTCCCAAATCAACTGCTGGTCCTTTGAACTCCCCCGACGCAGCATCCTTTGTCGCATGGATGGGCGTGGTGGAAAGAAATCCAACACGGAGTTTCCCCGTGGGGGCTAGAGCCTTTTTGTGCTCCGAAGTGGGTCTCTCTTGCAAGGCCGCACACGCTGAAAGGACCAGTGCAAAAGCCGCCACCGCGATCGAATGAATTGTCCGCATTGCGTTCTCCTTGAACATACGGTGCTATCTGACCGTACGTCCTCACGGACGAGCCTGCAAGAGAACGAATGCAGCGACCGAGTGAGAACTATTTCCGTTCGTGGCCTGCACCAGCCACTGCACGTATGATCCAGCTGCTTGGCGCGCGCACTGGCTGCTACCAGCGTCTCGGAGGCGTGCGCACGATAGTGACTCGCCCTCGGCGTACTTCAATGTAGCCACCACGCACGAGATCTCGCATTACCCTGCCCACCATTTCACGCGTGGCGCCGACTCGCTTACCGATCTCCGCATGGGTCAACCGTTCCGTTACGAGCTTGTCGTCCGTCTTCACGGCGGTTGCAAGAAGAAGTTTCACGACGCGTCCATACACGTCCTCCATCGTGAAGGTTTTCGTGCGTTCGACCAGACGACGTAAGCGGGCCACGACATCCATGAGCAAGCCATGACTAACTTGCGGATGACACAGCAGCAGTTGTTTGAGCGCGGCCATCGGGATCGAGGCGACGCATAGGTTCTCTAGAGCAATCACCGACATGAGAATCGGTTCACCATCCAATGTCACATCCGCATAGTGACCTCCAGGGCCATCGATCCCCAGCTTCACCTCATAACCCGCTTCGTCGTGCCAGAAGAACTGGACCTTCCCCGACAGGATGATGTTGAACATATCGAGATGGTCACCCTCGGTCGCAACGATGGCGTCCTTCGGATACGAACGAACGGTAAAGAGCTGCGCCGTTGCCTGAAGTTCTTCCTTCGAGAGGGAAGCGAAAAGCCGTATTGCTGCAAGATCGGCAGTAGTTGGAGCGGTCATCGCAGTGGTGCCATTTAACGCCGCAGCTAACGGCGGTGAATGTCGCATGATGTCTGCTTCCGGCTGACTTCACTACACCCGGGAGAGACCGCTCCTGGTCGCAAGAGGCCGTCCCGCGCGGTCTGCCGGAGTATCCGTGCGATCAGTACCCGCGCGCCCGGTCGACGTAACCCGGTAGCACGCTGACTGGCACACCGCGCTCCAGTTGCACGATCGCATCAGCGATCTGCTTTGCGGCTGGAGCCACCGGGGTCGGCCCGGACAAATGCGGCGTCAAGATGACCTTCGGGTGCGACCAGTATGGGTCGTCGTCGGGAAGCGGCTCCACACGGAACACGTCGAGCGTAGCGCCGCCAAGATGGCCGTCGTCGAGCAGAGCGAGCAGATCGGCGTCGACGATCGTCGCACCGCGCCCGACGTTGATCACATGGGCTCCTTCGGGCAGCTTGGACAACCGCGCGCGGTCGAGCAGGTTCTCTGTCTCGCTTGTGAGCGGCAGCGCGTTGACGAGAAAGTGCGAGCCAGCGAGGAAAACATCGAGCTGCTCAAGTCCGGCGAAAGACTCCATGCCGGCAAACGCGCGCGACGTGCGCGACCACACGCGCACCGGGTAATCGAACATCGAGGCTGCTTCGGCAATCTTGCTGCCGATGGCGCCGGCGCCAAGCACACCGACTGTCGGCGGTTTGCCGCGGGGACGCGATGCATTCCAATCGCGCAGTCCGCCGGGTCCGAAGCGCTCAAGGCCGCGCGTTGCGCGCGCGATGGCAAAGGACACGTATTCGGCCATGCGTACGGCCATGCCGGCATCGACCAGGCGCACGACCGGCAACCGTTCCGGCACGACCGCGTTGGCAAGCAGCCGGTCGACTCCGGCGCCGAGGTTGAACACGACCTCAAGATCCTGCTCGACCTCGAACAACTCCGCCGGCGGCAGCCACACGAGCGCATAGCGCGCACCGATGGCGGCACGAGGGTGCCTGCCCTCCCAGGGAACCACCTCGGCGGCAAGGCCGGCTTCGGCGAACGCGCGTGTGATTCCGTTCTGCCACGGTGCGAGCGGCAT
>JBGSWX010000561.1:0-1858 GCA_041751695.1 Burkholderiaceae bacterium
CGATCTTCAATGCGTTAGTGCCGCCGGGCTGCCCCATCGGTTCGCCGACGGTCAGCACAATCAGATCGCCGCGCTTGACCAGCTCCTTATCGAGCAAGAGCCGCTCAGCCGCCGCGAGCGACTCATCGCGATCGGTATGCAACTCGAAGTGCAGCGGCCGCACGTTGCGATACAGCGCCAGGCGGCGCGCGGTCGATACATTCGGCGTCAGGGCGAAAATCGGCACGTCGATGTCGTGCCGGCTCATCCATAGCGCAGTCGAACCTGAGTCGGTCAGCGCGCAGATCGCAGCGACTCGAAGGTGAAATGCGGTGAACAGCGCGCCGTACGCGATCGACTGGTCGACTCGACTGAACGTTTGATTGACAAACTGCAGGTCGAGCTCGACCTGCTCGGACTTATCGGCCTCCAGCGCGATTGACGCCATCATCTCGACGACTTCGACCGGATACTTTCCGGAGGCGGTTTCGGCCGAAAGCATCACTGCATCGGTTCCGTCGAGCACCGCGTTGGCGACGTCGCTGACCTCGGCGCGCGTGGGCACCGCGTTGTGAATCATCGACTCCATCATCTGCGTGGCGGTGATAGCAAGCTTATTCGCCGCGCGGGCCATCTTAATCATCCGTTTTTGCAGCGCAGGCACAGCAGCGTTACCGACTTCGACCGCTAAGTCGCCACGCGCCACCATGATGCCGTCCGACGCGTCAAGGATCTCCTTGAGCATCGGGATTGCTTCGGCGCGCTCGATCTTGGAGATGATCTGCGGCTTGATGCCGTGCTTTTCGCCCGCGAGCGACGCCAGCTGGCGCGCCATTTCGACGTCGGTTCGGCTCTTGACGAACGAAATGGCGACGTAATCGGCGCCGCACTGCATCGCGGTGTCGATGTCGCGCACGTCCTTGCCGGTCAGTGCCGGCGCGGATAAACCACCGCCGCGTTTGTTGATGCCCTTGTTGTTCGACAGATCGCCGCCGATGCGCACCAGCGTGTGAATCTCGCTGCCCGTGACGCGCTCGACGTCGAGCACGATCAAGCCGTCGCTGAGTAGCAGCGTGTCACCGGCCTTGACCTCGCGCGGCAGGTCCTTGTAATCGAGGCCGACTCGATCACCGGTGCCGAGCGCAGTACTCGCATCGAGAACGAATTTCCTGCCCGCCAGCAGCGTGGCTTTTCCGCCTTCGAATTTCCCGACGCGGATTTTTGGCCCCTGCAGATCGGCCATGATCGCCACGTCGCGGCCGAGCTTGGCCGCGGTTTCGCGCACCAGCTGCGCGCGCGCAAGGTGATCTTCGGCCGTCCCGTGCGAGAAGTTGAAGCGCACGACGTCGACGCCGGCGACCAGCATGCGCTCAAGCACCAGCGCTTCACTCGACGCTGGGCCTAACGTGGCAACTATCTTCGTGCTGCGTAGCATGGAGTCGAGCGTATCAATTCGGCGCGAGCGCCGCCCGCCGTTCGAGAATCTCGATCGCCGGCAGACCCTTGCCTTCAAGATACTCGAGAAACGCGCCGCCGCCGGTCGATATGTAGCTGATGCGGTCGCCAAGATCGTACTTGGCGATCGCCGCCAGCGTGTCGCCACCGCCGGCGATTGAAAACGCGCCGTTCACGGTGGCCTCGGCGATCGCAAGCGCCATTTGCTTGGTTCCTTCGCCGAAGGCGTCGAACTCAAACACGCCGATCGGGCCGTTCCAGATGATGGTGCCGGCGCCGCGAATCATTCGTGCGAGTGCGAGCGCGCTTTGCGGACCGACGTCGAGAATCATTTCGTCAGCTCGCACATCGTCAGCGCGCCGCACGGTAGCCGGTGCGGTCGCCGAGAACTCCTTCGCAACCACGACATCGATCGGCAGCGGCA
>JBGSWX010000562.1:0-2771 GCA_041751695.1 Burkholderiaceae bacterium
AACAGTGATTGCGCTGCTCAGGAAGCAAAGCACGCTGCTAGTCCTGGACAACTGCGAACACCTGCAGGACGCGGTCGCCGACTGTGTTCGCACACTGGTCCTGAGTGCACCCGCGTTGCGCGTGCTGGTCACGAGTCAAGAAGCCTTGCACGTAGCCGAGGAACAGGTGTACCGCCTGGGCGGCCTGTCGGTTGATGCAATAGCGGACGCACCCGCCCCAGCAGTCGAGCTTTTCATTGCGCGGGCTCGGGCCGCTAATCCGCGCATGCAATTGAGCGCCGCCAACCTGAACGCGATCGCGGATATCTGCCGCCGACTGGATGGCATGCCGCTCGCAATCGAGCTGGCCGCGGCTCGCATGCGGCTTCTAGGCATCGAGGGTCTCCGAGCGCGGCTCCACGAGCGTTTTCAGATCTTGACGGGCGGTACGCGCGCGACGCTGCGGCGCCACCAGACGCTGCGCGCCGCGATTGACTGGAGTTATGGGCTGCTGGCGCCCCACGAGCAGATTGTGTTTCGCCGGCTTGGCGTGTTCGTTAGCGGATTCACACTCGAGCTGGCGCAAGACGTTGCGGCCGACGAAGCCATCGATGGCTGGGCTGTGCTGGATGTGCTCGGTCACTTGGTAGACAGATCGCTCGTGGTCGCGGATGGCGACGACACGCCGCGCTACCGGCTGCTCGAAACCATGCGCGCTTTTGCGCTGGAGAAGCTCGCTGCCGTCGGCGAGACGCCGAACCTGCTGAGACGTCACGCTGAAGCGCTGCTCGCGCTTCTGACGCCGCTCGACGAGCAGCGCTGGAAAGCGAGCCCCGCTGAACAGATACGTGTCGGTGCGGAGCTGGATAACCTGCGGGCCGCGCTCGCCTGGGCCGAGTCGGCATCGGGCGATCGCACTTTCGCCTGTGCGTTAATCGGCTGCAGCAGCATTGTCTGGATGGCCCATGCGCAGCTTAACGAAGGAATCGAGCGCGCACTGGCGATGCTGCCGCTCCCTGAAAGCGTGCCACCCGAAATCGCGGCTCGTTTCAATCTATTCCTAGGAACGGTGGGCTATATCGGCCCGCGGCACGAGTGTTTGCAGGCTTCGTTGCGCGCGGCGGAACTGTATCGCTCGTTGCGCAATACGCCGAAGCTAGTCGATGCGCTGATTTTCGCAGCGCTAAGCGGCGCGCGACTCGGCGACCCGCAACTGGTTGCTGCCGCCATTGCCGAGGCCGAGGCATTGATCACACCCGATGCGCCAGCTCGGCAAGCCGCGGCACTGGCAGTGGCGAAGGCCGGCAACTACCTGAGTTTGGGCGAGCACGACAGAGCCATCGAAAGTGCGCTGCGCCAGGCGCAGCTCTATCGCGGAAGCGGCAACGAATGGGGCGAACAGTTGGCGCTGTGCAATGTAGGGCTATACGAGTGCGGCCGAGGCCGTTTCGATGCGGCGATCGAGCTGCTGGGTGGTGTCGTTAACACACTGCGAAGGATTAACGCGCCGCATGGAGTCGGCAATGCCCTGCAGCATCTTGCCTTTGCGCACGCCTCGCGCGGCGATCGCGACGAAGCACTCGCTAGCGCGCAGGCTGCCCTGCCACACATGCAGCGAATGCAGGACGTTGCTCCGACGCTGATGGCTGTCGCTCTGGTGCACGCACGACATCGCACTGAAGACCGGGCGGCCGGCCTGCTCGGCCACATCGATCAAGCGTTCGCGAGATCGGGTCGCATCCTTTTTCCAATGATGGTCAAGATTCGTGACGAGATCATGGCTCGTGCACGGGCTGCGCTAGGTCCGGTAGAGTTGGACCGTCAAATGGCAGCCGGTGCCGTGCTGACCGAGGAGCAGGCCATAGCACTGGCTTTCGACGACCGCGCTCGCAGCGATCGACCGAACTAGTTGGAGCTGCGGTGTTCCGCCGCGAAGCGACCGTATCCTTGGCCGGCATGGCAACCTCAACGCAAAGCTCGAAAGCGAGCGCAGAATTTTCGCACGCACTTCCGCGCTGGAGCATTGGTGTGCCGATCGCCGCCATCGTTGCGCTCGTAATTGTCTGGAACAGGCCGCTTGAATGGGCGCTGATCACGGTTGTTGCACTTGCATTGATTGCCGCAGTACTGGCGGCCGTGCATCACGCCGAAGTGGTGGCACTGCGCGTCGGCGAACCGTTCGGCACGTTGATTCTCGCGGTGGCGGTCACCGTCATCGAAGCCGGGCTGATCGTTTCCGTAATGCTGGCGGGAGGCCCGACCGCCACCGTCGTCGCGCGCGACGCGGTGTTTGCAGCGGTGATGATCGCGTGCACGGGAATCATTGGCGTGTGCCTGGTGGTAGGCGGACTGCGCCATCGCGAGCTGGAATACCGGATCGAAGGCACGAGTCCCGCACTTGCGGTGCTGGTTGCGTTGGCGACGCTGACGCTGGTCGTGCCCGCCTACACAACGACGACTCAGGGTCCCTCGTTTTCGAATCTGCAACTGGCATTCGCCGGTGTGATGTCGTTGGCGCTGTACTGCGTTTTCGTATTCGTACAGACAGTGCGGCACCGCGACTACTTTCTGCCTTCCGAAGTCGGAGACGCAGACAGCCATGCTGCTCCGCCGTCTCGAAAGACAGCGCTGACGAGCTTCGGCTTGCTTGCGATCAGCTTGATTGCCGTCGTCGGTCTCGCAAAATCGCTTGCGCCGTCGATCGAAGCCGGTGTCGCGGCCGCATCGGCGCCGCTGGCCGTCGTCGGCATTGCGATCGCAATGCTGGTGCTGCTGCCCGAAACCGCCGCGGC
>JBGSWX010000563.1:0-1803 GCA_041751695.1 Burkholderiaceae bacterium
AAAATTCCGAACGCCCCCGTGCTGAAGAAGAAAAACGCAAAGCACAGCCACACCGGGACCGATCGCAAAAAGTTCAGTTGATGCGGCTTCGCACCGGCGGCCTCTGCCGTTTCGGCGTGGCTCGGCACGACCAGTTCGGTCGCCGCATATGCCAGCATTGAGCGCCTCAGAAACAGAATCGCAAGTACCACAGCGCCCACAGCGGCCGCTGCAAACCCCGCTGCGTGCCAACCAGCCACCGTTGCAACGCCCACCATGAACACCGGCGCGGCCGCCCATCCGAGGCTGCCCGACAGTCCGTGCGCAGAAAACGCGTGACCGAGCCGCGGCTGCGCCACGCGACGATTGAGCAGCGTGAAGTCGGCCGGATGAAAGATGCTGTTGCCGAGCCCGGCCACCGCGGCGGTCACCAGCAGCATTGGGTAACTGTTCGACAGGCCGAGGACCACGCCGGACAGTGAAAGCAGGCCGATGCCAAAGAACAATACCGGCCGCGACCCGACCTTGTCGACGACAAATCCAGCCAGCGCCTGGCCCACGCCGCTGATGACGAAGAACGTCGTCATCAGCAAGCCGAGCTTGGTGTAGGACAAACCGAAATCTTTCATCAGCCACGGAAACAGCGGCGGCAACATCAGATGAAAGAAATGCGAAGTACCGTGCGCCAGACCGACCAGGCCGATGACTTCGGCATCATGTCGAATCGACGACGAGCTCGGTGGGGGTGAAGGTGAAGATGCAGAGGGCGGATTCATTCAGCGAGACCGCAGCGGTGTGCAGTTGGACGAATGTAGCAGTTCGATCTTGGGCGCTGCTGCTTGCGGCCGTGGCGTGCGCGCTCCTGTTTTACGCTGCTCCCGCGTCAGCACAGCGCGTGCCTGTGCGCATCATTGCGATCAACGACTTTCACGGCCACCTTGAAGCCGGCGACAACACCATTGCAGTGCCCGATCCGGCCAATCCGTCCTCTACGGTCTTGCTGAGAAGCGGCGGTGCCGCGTTTCTCGCAACGCGTATCGCTCAGCTCAAAGCGGAACAGCCGCGCAGCGTTGTGGTGTCCGCCGGCGATCTGGTCGGCGCTTCGCCGCTGACCTCGGCTCTGTTTCATGACGAACCGACGATCGAGGTGATGAACGCGATTGGCCTCGACGTGAGCGCATTGGGCAATCACGAGTTCGACCACGGTGTGCGGCATTTGCTGCGGCTGGCCAACGGTGGTTGCGAATCTGAACAAGCGCCACCGATCGCCAATCGCCAGAGCTGCGTCGGAATCGACGGTAAGTTTGCCGGTGCGCGGTTTGCATTTGTCGCCGCCAACGTTTTATCGCGCGAGAGCGACCACCCGATCGTGGCGCCCACGTGGATCAAGACGATCGACGGCGTTCGCATTGGGTTTATCGGCGTGGTGACACGGGCCACGCCGGGCATCGTCGTGTCGAGCGGGATCGCGGGCGTGCGCTTCGTGGCGGAAGTCAGGGCGCTCAATCAGCATGCGAAGGAGCTGCAGGCGCAGGGTGTACAGGCGATCGTTGCCGTGGTGCACGAAGGCGGTGAGGCCGAAGGCGGCTTCGACGCTTGCCGCAATCCCCGCGGCGCGATTTTCGACATCGCACGCGAACTCGATCCTGCGATCGACATCGTCCTTTCCGCGCATACGCATCGCGGCTACAACTGCACGATCGACGAGCGGGTCATCATTCAAGCGGGCTCTTATGGACGGCTGGTGTCGGTGATCGACATCGAGATCGACCGCGCCGGCGGCGACGTCGTGCGCGAGCGCACGCGCGCGCGCAACTTGCCGGT
>JBGSWX010000564.1:0-1577 GCA_041751695.1 Burkholderiaceae bacterium
CACCCAGTTGTTGCCGTTGACCTTCATCGCATTCTTGACGATCGCCTGTGCGAAGTTGCTGCCGTTGCCGTCCCATACGAACTTGGTGCGGTGGCAGTTCTGCCCAGCTTCGGTCGGCGAGCTCGAGTTGGTATTCATGTACACGACACCATTTTTCTGCGCCACCTGCGAGATCGCGTTCGCCACACCCGAATGCAGCGCGCCGATCAGGAACGCCACGTTATTGCGCGTGATCATCCGCTCGGCCACACGCGAACCGGTGGCCGGCGTCGTCTCCGTGTCGATATGAATATGTTCGATCGGCCGGCCGAGCACACCGCCCTTGTCGTTGAATTCCTTGATCGCCAGCATCGCGCCGAGCCGCTCATCGCTGCCGCTGGCCGCGTACTGGCCGCTGGCGTCCATCGTCAGTCCGAGCACCAGCGGTTTCTTCTGCGCGGTCTGTGACCACACGTGGTTGTGTTTCCACGGCCCGTAGAACGGCGCAACGCCATAAAGGCCTGCAGTCGCTGCGCTCAGCGCGCTTGCCTTCAGCAGGCGACGACGGCTGCTTGAGCCCGATGCTGCGCTGGCCGTCGGGCGCGCGGGGTGTTTCTGTTGCTTCTGTTTCATTGTCGTCTCCTGTGCGTCCTTAAGTGAAATTCGCTCGCGCGCGCGGACGTCGATGCAACTAGCGCGGAACGATCTTGATGCCGTTTAACTTTTCCTGTGCCTCGATCAGAGAAGGCATGAACCGCTCACCGAGGCCGAGCGCGGTGGCCTGCACCAGCGACTGATGCACGGCCTCGCCGACATGGCTCGCTGCGCCGTGCGATTCGGCCAGGTGCGTGTAGTAGCTCATGTCCTTGCGGCCATTGGCGATCGTGAACTTCATTCCTGTCAGATCACCGTCGACCGCCTTGCTGGCGATCATCTGGAATACGCCGGAATTGACGCCGCCGGCGGTGATGACTTCCAGCAGTTTGCGCAGCGACAGTCCGCTTTTGGCGGCGATCGTGAACGCTTCGGCGGTGCTGGTCGCAATCGACAGCGCAAGAAAATTGTTGACCAGCTTCAACACGTGGCCGTGGCCGGGTGGTCCGACATGAATGACGTTCTCGCAAAACGCTTTCATCACGGGCTGCAAGCGTTCGAAATTGGCCGCATCGGCGCCTACCATCGTGTTCAATCGTCCCTCTTCGGCCTCCTTCGGCGTTCGCGCGAGCGGTGCGTCGATATAAGCGACGCCGCGCTCGGCAAGATCGGCACGAATCCGCGCGGTTGAATTGGGTTCACTGGTTGAACAATCAACGATCAGCATGCCGTCGCGCGCTGCGGCGAGCAGCCCATCAGCGCCGTAGATGATTTCCTCGACCTGAGGAGAGCCGGTCACGCAGAAAAAGATGATATCGCTGGCTGCGACCAGGGCGCGCGTTTCTTTGACCTCAACGGCGCCTGCTGCAGTCAGGTCTGCGAGGTTGGCGCGATTGCGATGCACCTTGAACGCCAGCGCGTGGCCTTTGGCGAGCAGGTTCTTTGCCATGCCGTGGCCCATTAAACCGATGCCGACGAATCCGATGCGCTCCATTCTTTCCCCT
>JBGSWX010000565.1:0-8601 GCA_041751695.1 Burkholderiaceae bacterium
CGCGGCTCGTGGCCCGGCTGCGCAACGCCGACAATCCGATCGGCTGGCTGTTGCGCGAAGTGTGGGACCGTTGGCGCGACCGGCCGCTCTGGTGCAGCCAACAAGCCGTGCGCACCGCGCGCGAGGCGTCGGATGTCGTGCTGTATCTCGTCAACGCGTCCGAGCAACCGCACGAAGCCGGTTACCTGCTGCCCGAGATGCAGGTGCTGGGCTGGATTGAACGCCCGACGATCGTGCTGCTCAATCAGATCGGGCCGCCGTGCAGCGCGGTCGAAGAGCGCGCCGAGATCGAGCGCTGGTGCGAGTATCTGGCGCCGCACAGGTTTGTCGGCGAGGTGCTCGCACTCGACGCGTTTGCACGCTGCTGGGTGCAGGAGCGTGTGCTGCTCGATGCCATTGGTCGCGCGCTCGCCGCTGCCAAGCAGCCGGCATTTGCGCGCTTGCTCTTGCAGTGGGATGCGCGCAACAGCGAACGGTTGGCGTCTGCGATGCAGGTGCTGGCGGAACAACTGGTGAGCGCGGCGCGCGATCGAGAGCTGCTCGATCAATCAGCCGAGCCCGGGACTTTGCAAAAGGTGCTGCGAGTTGTCGGCGTCGGACGCGATCGCATCGACGCCGCACGCGAGCACTCGATGGCGCAACTGGCGGAGCGGCTCGACCGCGAGATCAGGCGCTCGACCGACCGGCTGATCGCACTCCACGGGCTGGATGGCGCGGCCACGCAGGTCGTGCTTGAACGGCTGCAGAAAAACTACGCGCGCAGCGATCATCTCGACGAAGGACGCGTAACGCTGTGGAGCGGCGCGCTGACGGGGGCGTTGTCCGGACTGAAAGCCGACGTCGTCTCCGGTGGACTGACGCTCGGCGCAGGCATGTTGATCGGAAGCGTGGTCGGCGGACTCGCGGGCCTCGGCATCGCGCGTGGATACAACAAGCTCGGTGGCGGCGACAAGCCCGACGTGCACTGGTCCGAAGATTTCCTGAATGGACTCGTCAGATCGGCGCTGCTGCGCTACCTCGCCGTGGCGCACTTCGGTCGAGGCCGCGGGCGTTATGTGGAAGGCGAAGCACCGGCGTTCTGGCTCGATGAAGTCAGTAGTGTCCTGCAGCCGCGCGCGCAGGCGTTGCGCGATCTGTGGAAGCGCGCACGCGCAGAGCCATCGCAACAGATCGAGAAGGACGTGGCGCTGGTGCTGGCCGAGGCGACGACCGAGTTGCTGAGCCGGCTCTACCCGGCGTCCGAGCGCGCTACGGCCGCTCCGCAAACGTAATCAGGTTGCCATCCTCATCGAGCACACCGAACTCGCGCGAGCCCCAGGGCTTGTCCTGCAGCGGAGCGTTCGGGTGCAAGACGCCCTGCGGCTGCAACTCGGCGTAAAGCCGATCGACGCCTGCGACATAGACGCGGCAGCTGGTGTTCTCCGCGATGTGCCTTTCCGAGCACGCCCAAAAGTGGATGTAAACGTCATCGCGCGAGACGATGCCCCACACTCCCGGGTCAGCGTAGACGCGACTGAAGCCCAGGCGCTCACAGTAAAACGCAATCGTGCGCTCGATGTCGAGCGAAGCGAGCACCGGCGCGGCCCATTTCAGGATCGGCTTGGCGTTTTCAGCTTTCACAGCGCACTCCCCTCAGCTTGGACTAGCGTAAGTTAAATCACGCACAAGGGGCGGTGCGCACCGGCGTCGCAGTAACATCCGCCCCTGCCTTTGCCCGGCACATGAACCACGTGTCTGAACAGTCCCCCGTCACATTTCTCTTTACGGACATCGAGGGCAGCACCCGGCTGTGGGAGCAGGAACCCGAGCGGATGCCGCCGATGATGGCGCGCCACGACGCGATTTCCAGATCGGCGGTCGAGCGCAACCGCGGCACGATCGTGAAGATGACGGGCGACGGCGTGCACGCCGCGTTCGACAATCCGCTCGATGCTCTGATAGCAACACTCGAGATTCAGCAACGGCTTTCAGCGCCGGATGCCGCTGACGGTTTGCTGTTGCCGTTGCGCTGCGGGCTGCACGCGGGCGTCGACGAACGACGCGACGGTGATTTCTATGGCCGTGCAGTCAACCGCGCGGCTCGCATCATGTGCGCCGCTCACGGTGGCCAGATATTGTTATCGAAGGCGGTGGCCGATCAAGTCGGCGAGGCGCTGCCGGATGGCGCATCGCTGCGCGACCTGGGGACGGTTCGGCTACGAGACCTGTCCACTCCAGAGCACATGTATCAACTGCTGCACTCCCAGCTGCGAGCGGATTTTCCCGCGCTGCGCTCGCTGGAGAGCGTGCCGAACAACCTCGCGCAGCAACTCAACTCGTTCATCGGCCGTGAGCGCGAGTTGGCGGACATCAAGGAGATGCTCGCGTCAAACCGGTTGGTGACATTGCTCGGCATGGGCGGCATAGGTAAGTCGCGTTTGTCAACGCAACTGGCCGCCGATGTGCTCGATGATTTTCCGGACGGGGTCTGGTTCGTCGAACTCGCCGCACTAACCGATCCGACCTCGGTGCCGCAAGCCGTGGCGTCGGTGCTTAGGGTCAAGGAAGAAGTGGGCCGCCCGGTTATAGATGCACTGACGAAGTATGTGCGTGATCTGCAACTCCTAATCATTCTCGACAACTGCGAACAGGTCGTGCACGGCTGCGCTGATCTAGCCAAGCGACTGCTGCAAGCGGGCCCGCGCGTAAAGGTTCTAACGTCGACCCGCGACCAATTGCAAATCGCGGGAGAGATCACTTATCACGTGCCGACACTATCGGTTTCCAAGGAGCGGATTTCGCTGCACGCTCTTGCGCGGCACGAGGCGGTGCGGCTGTTCATTGATCGCGCGGCTGCTTCGATGCGAGGCTTTGGCTTGACCGAACAGAATTCTGCCGCGGTGGCCGATATTTGTTATTGCCTCGATGGCATTCCGCTGGCAATCGAACTCGCGGCTGCGCGCGTGCGCGCTCTCTCCGTACAGGTGATCGCAGCCCGTTTAAGCGACCGCTTTCGCCTGTTGGTAACGCGCGATCAGACCGTCCTGCCCCGTCAGCGAACGTTGCGCGCTTTGATCGATTGGAGCTACGACCTGCTGACGGAGAAGGAGCGGTATGTATTCCAGCGCCTTGCCGTGTTCGCCGGCGGATGGACGCTCGAAGCGTCCGAGGCCGCGTGCGCCTTTGGGGACATACGTCGGGACGAGATAATTGATCTGCTAACTGGTCTGGTGGAAAAGTCGCTCGTAACGATGGAGATCAACGGTGACCGCTATCGAATGTTGGACACCGTCCGACAGTATGCGCAAGAGCGCTTGGACGAAGCAGGTGACGATGCCAATGCCCGCACACAGCATCTGGCTTTCTTCTTATCCCTTGCAGAAAGCACTCGACCGCACTTATTGGGCCCCGAGCAGGGTGCATGGCTCGCGCTACTCGATCTCGAGCGCGAGAATCTTCTATCGGCGCATGGCTGGTGCGGCCATGCCAACGAAGGCGCAGAGCTCGATCTGCGACTAGTCTTCGCGATGAAGCTTTATTTGCTGAATCGCGGCGTGTTGGGGCTTGGCCATCAAATTACTGTCGAGGCGGTTCGGCGCTCCGGTGCGAACGTGCGGGGATTTGCAAGGTGCCGTGGTCTTAGCGACGCGGGCCAGTTCTGTTTTTATCTCGGCCATTATGGCGAGGCTCGGGAATACTTGGCGGAAAGCCTGTCGATCGCGCGTGAGATCGGCGACACGACGAGAGCAGTAACGGCTTTGCAATCGCTAGGAATGACGTGTCTCGGTGAAGGAAATCTTGCCGAAGGGCGTGTGTACCTTGAGGAGGCCGTTGCGCTGGCCCAGGTTTTGGGAAACAAGCGAGCACTTGCTGGCACGCTCAGTGCCTTGGCGCAGCTTCGCCGCGTAGAGGGGCAGTTGGACGCCGCCGAGCCATTGTGTGATTCTGTCCTCGCGCTGGCCCGAGAGTTGGGAGACCAGGACAGTATCGCTGTCGGTCTTCTCAATCTTGCAATGGTTTCGATCAGCCGCGGGGCTGTTGGCCGAGCTCGGCAGATGTTGCTGGATGTGCTGGCAATCTCCGAAAGGATCGGTTCAAAACCTGCTGGACAAAGCGCGCTGGAAGTCTCCGCAGGTCTTGGCGCAGTTTGCCAAGACTGGATGCTCGCGGCCAGGTTGTTCGGCGCTGCTGAACGCATCGCGTCCCTGACGGGTCTGCGCCGAGACCCCGCTGACGAGGCTTTTCTGATGCCTCTGATAATCCAGACGCGCAACGCACTTGGCGAGCCGATGTTCACCGACCTCGAACACGACGGACGCGCGCTGTCCTACGAGGAAGCTATCGCCATTGCGCGTGCCTGGTTACAGGCCGGCGCTGACATCGATGCACCTATTCCAGCATGATTGTCGGATCCAGAAGCGCGGACCCCTTTTCGCTCCTTACCCTGACGGTGTACTTGACAACGGTCCCAGGCTTGACGTCTGCACGCTCGAAACTACAAACCACGAGCTTGCGCGGGCCGTCCAGCGGCTTGCAAGGAAATCGCTTGTCCTTCTTTTTGTCATCTCCGATCTCAATCCCTTCGCCATCGAACATGTAACGAGATGCGATGCCGGATGAATCGGCAGCTAACGCCCAGGTAATCGTTACCCGAGCTCCTTCCCCTTTAGGGATACGAATTGGCTCTTGATCGACGACGATATTTCCGCCGCTGCTGATGAAAACTTTAGGGAAAAATGGATCGGGTCGCCGCGATAAAGGATCGAACCCGCCAATCGGGTGCGGACCCCCTTCCCGGAAGGTTTGGCAGCCGGCCAAGAGTAGCGCGCAGACGGCGAAACCAACACTCGATTTCTTCATTTTCTTCTCCTCGATTCCTACGTTGTTAGCCCCGCTCATGACGTAAGCGCAGGAGGCGTTTCGCGCGGATATTACGCTCGCAAACTCGCGCAAAGGGCATGAATATTCACGCTCAAAATCGTTGACGACGAGCGCACGAACTAGAGATGCTTGCCCATCGACCAGCCCTGCAAAGCCAGATGTGTTTCTGCGACAGCCTTCGCACCGGGCTCCAGCGTCGTGGCCATGGAGTCGTTCCAGCGATTCAGAAATCCGAACAGCGAGATCACGCCGAGTATCTCGACGATCTCGCCGTCATCCCAATGCGCGCGCAACTCGACTTCGATTGCCGGGGTGACCGAGTTGGGTACGGAAGCAGCGGCGATTGCAAACTCAAAAGCCGCACGCTCGGCTGCGGTGAACAATTCGCTCAAGCGAAAATTCCAGATCTGCTGCAGTCGTTCAGCGGTTGCGCCGTACCGAGTCGCGGCGAGCGCGGTATGCGCTTGGCAATAACGACAACCGGCAGTGGTCGAGGCAAGCAACCCGATCAGCCGCTTCTGCTCTGAGGTCAGGCGACCCTCGTTTCTCATTACCGCGCGATTCAAACCGATGAATGCGCGCGCAATGGCGGGGCGGCGCTGCATCGTAAGTACCGAATTCGGCACGAACCCGAGCGTTTCGAAAAAGAACGTCGCCAGTTCGGCGACGTCGGCGTCGTGGCCAACGGTGAGCGGTACTACGAGCGGCATCGGGGCGTTCGGCTGTCGCGACAGCGAAGTTGGAGCGAAAAGCGAGTCTAGTCAAAGAAGTTGTTCTAACGGAGACCGCGGCGAGGTCACTCGCAGCCGCATCTAGAGCGGAGCGATCGATAAGACTCTCGGCTGCGCGCAGCGGCTCGGGCCCGGAGGCAGCCCTCACCGCTGTGCCACAGCTACCGCTCAGCGCGACGGCGGCGTGATTCCAACCGTCGCGGCGGCCAGGACTGTCGCCTGTGGCGCCGCCGCGTAGTCGGTCGCGAGGTAGTCGATGAACCCGCCGATCGACGCTGTGATGACGACGGCAGCGGCTGCGAAGACGGAGCGGGCGGCGGCAGATGATTTGAATTCGCGTTTCATTTGAAGCTCCTCTTGGGTGGACGTTGCGAGGCACGAATCGTCGGCCGATCGCGTCGTTTTCAGAACGGCATAGTCCGCATTAATCGTTATGAATTTGCAGCAGGAGGAGGCGCTGTGTCCGCTGTGCCGGCTAGGCTCGGGATAAAAAAAAGGGCCGGACAAAGTCCGGCCCATACCTGCGAGCTGTTTGACTACACACGGATCTTCACCAGATCCTTCAGCACGCTGTCCAGACCACCGTACACACTGATCTTGTCGATCTTCTCGGTGATCTTTTCCAGCGATTCGAGCTCCTTCAGTCGCAGCGCGACCGGGTTGTCTTCCATCACCTTCGCGGTATTGAGCAGGCTACGTGTCGCCGCCGTTTCTTCACGACGACGAATCACGTTGGCCTGCGCAGCCTTTTCGGTTTCCACCACACGAGCGAGGTTGGTCTTCATCTCACCCGGCAGGATGATGTCCTTCACGCCGACGCTCGCGAATTCCATTCCGGCCGCACGCGCGCGTGCACCGATATGCTCGGCCACAGTGCGGTCGATCGACCCCTTGTCGTCGAGCAGCTCGTCGAGCGTGCGTGTGCCGACGGCCGCACGCAGCCCGAACTGCAGCTCGCGGTACAGGTATTCGAGCGGCTTGGCCTGCTGCGCGAACGCAGCCAGCACTTCGACGAAGCGCACACCGGCGTTCAGGTTGATGCGCAGCGCCACCTTGTCCTTGGTCAGGATTTCCTGACCAGCGACTTCGAGCGGCAGCATGCGCAGGTCAACCAGCTCAACGCGCAGCTCGCGGTTGAACTTCCAGAAGGCGTGCAGCCCCGGCTGCAGCGTGCGCTCAACCTTGCCGTCGACGAACAGCAGGCCAACGTGATGCTGCGGCACTTGCACGGCGAGCACGTGCTCGGCACCGATCACCTTCGCGCGCCCGGTTGCTGTTCCGAGCTGCAGCGTCAGGCTATGCGGCAGCGCGAAGTCCACATCGATCTCGATGCGTACAAAGCGCACTTCGATGTAGCCCTTCCAGTACAGACGGCGCGTGTTCGGTGCGAGTACCTCCACCAGAACGCCGTTCTCGTAGCGCAGCCCAACCTCGGTCGCACCCACCTCAACGATGTGAAACTCGCTATCGATCAGCGCCGGTTCGGCGTGACGCAGATAATCGGCCAGCCGATGGTCGAATGCGGTCTTGGCGAGCGGGTACTTCTCGACAGTCAGACGGTAAAACGGATCGAAGTAGCGGTGCTCTCCCGCGTGCAGCACAGTGACGAAGTCACCCTTGCGAAACAGCAGTCCGCGTTCGTCCTTCTTGATCAGGAACTTGCGGAACATGGTTTTTCTCCTAAAGAAACGATTGATGAAAATGGGAGTGGGCCTCCCGGCCGAACGGCGGGCTGCGGTTTTGCATCCCAAGGAAGACGAACCCGCCGGCGACGCGACGCATTGCCGAGCGAAGCTCAGCTCAACCACGTGTCAATCAGCGAGACCGTTTCGAAGTGATGCGCTGCCGAAGCGCAGGCCGAGGGGGCGGTGCGGCCTTCTCGCTCTTTGCACCGAAGTGCAATTCACGATCGAGCCGCCGAGGCCTTCCCGGTTGTGAAGCAAGCCCTTTGCGAGGGCATCCCGCGGGAGTCGAACCCGCGACCGCCGGATTACGAATCCAGTGCTCTGTCCACTGAGCTAGGGACTGTCGTGACTGAAGGAGTCGAACCTTCTCCTCGCGTGCTCTTTCGATTCACGCGCGCGCTACCTCTGCGCCAAATCACGATGCATTCACTCAGCGCCTTGCCGCGGTATGCGTGCGTCCGACGTACGGGACGGGCGCACGCACCAGGCAGCACCCACGAGGCTGACCCGCTGACGACAGCTTGCCGAGAGAATTGGGGAATCGGGTTGTTGACCAACCCGAGTGAACTGATGCGACGTCTTCAGTCAGTCGCGGTAGAAATCATCGCGCAACGCATCGTCGAAACCGGCCGCTTGCCAGGCAACAACGTGCGAAACCGACGGCCGCTGCCGCAGGGGCAAGGATCCTTGCGGCCTAGCTTTTCGACGAGGTACTTGTCGCCATGCACCTGACGGAGTCCGCGCTTGACTCTGGTCTCAGAGGGCGCGCCGGAGCGGCGCTTCGATGTGGGTTGATAGGACCAGCTGAAAGCTCTTATCTGACTTGCTGCGTTTCATTTTGCACCTCTGCTAAAAAATGTGCTCCAGGTAAAGCCACTTGGCATCCGCCTGGAGCGCAAGAACTCATCGTTACGACAAAGCACGGCCGACCTGAGTCGACCGTACTCACCCCTTGATACACATCACCTGCTTCAGCGTGTGCACGACTTCGACCAAATCGGCCTGCGCGGCCATCACCGCCTCGATGTTCTTGTATGCGCCTGGAATTTCGTCCAGTACGCCGACATCCTTGCGACACTCCACGCCTTCGGTCTGCTTCTGCAGATCCTCGAGCGTGAACTGCCGCTTGGCTGCGTTGCGCGAGAGCCGCCGCCCTGCCCCGTGCGAGCACGAGTTGTAGGCGTCTGCATGCCCCTTGCCGCGGACGATGAATGAACGTGCCCCCATGCTGCCCGGGATGATTCCGAGCTCGCCTGTGCGTGCAGACACAGCACCCTTGCGGGTGATCCACACCTGCTCGCCGAAATGCTCCTCGAGCGAGCTGT
>JBGSWX010000566.1:0-7441 GCA_041751695.1 Burkholderiaceae bacterium
CCAGGACAAGGCGGCTCGATCGGAGCGGCCGAGCTGGCGCGCGCCGCGCCCGACGGCTACACGATCGGCGGCGGCACGATCAGCTCGCACGCCATTAACGCCACGCTGTACGACAAGCTCTCCTACGATCCGATCACGAGCTTTGCGCCGATCACGCTGTATGTGACGCAACCGAACGTGTTGCTGGTCCATCCGAGCGTGCCGGCGAAGAATCTGCGCGAGTTCATCGAGCTGCTGAAGGCCAACCCCGAAAAATACTCGTTCGGTTCGGCGGGCAACGGCACCTCGCAACACATCTCCGGCGAGCTGTTCAAAACGATGGCCGGCGTAAAGATGCAGCACGTTCCCTATCGCGGCAGCGGCCAGATGATGCCGGAGCTGCTGGGAGGCACCTTGACGGTGGCATTCGACAACATCGCGACTGCAATGCCGCACGTGAATGCGGGCAAGCTGCGCGCACTTGCGGTGACGAGCGTGACACGCTCCGTGGTGGCGCCCGACGTCCCGACGATGGCCGAAGCGGGACTTGCGGGCTACGACATCAACTCGTGGCAAGCCGTGTTCGCCCCCGCGGGTACACCCGCGCCGATCGTCGACCGTCTATACACCGAGATCGCGCGCATTCTGAAGACGCCCGATATTCAGAAGCGATTCACCGACTTGGGGCTGAACATCAGCGAAACGACGCCCGCTCAGTTGACGGCGCTGATCAAGAGCGACGTGCCGAGGCTTGGAAAGATCGTGAAGGAAAGCGGGGCCAAGGCGGATTGAGCGCCATGCCGTTGCGTGTTCGTATGCATCACCGATGCGAAGAACACTCGCGTCCTCGAACGGGCGGCCAGCGATCTGAATCGACAGCGGCAATCCACTGGCGGAGTACCCCGAACGAACATTGAATGTGGGGGACCCGTGACCGTCAGGAAATGGAGTCCCGACCCATTCGAATAATGCTCAGGTTGCGTCGCAGCGAAGTCGCGAATAATTGTTGACAATCCTGTCGACAATTTACACAATCGGTCGGGCCAAGGGGAGCCAATGCTTAAACGTTTTCTGATTTTGTTCAGCTGGGCATTGAGCGTCGCGACTGCGCACGCACAACAATTTCCCTCCAAGCCGGTGCGCATCATCAATCCCTTCGCGTCCGGTGGCGCGACCGACATCATTGCGCGAACGATGGCGCAAAAGCTAACGGAGGCGTGGGGGCAGGCGGTCGTTGTCGAGAACCGCGCCGGTGCAAGCGGTGCAATCGGCGTCGAGATGGTGGCGAAGAGCCCGCCCGACGGGTACACGCTGCTGATCGCGACGCAGACTACTCACGCCGCAAATCCCGCGCTTTACGCAAAGCTTCCGTATGACGCCGCGAGGGACTTTGCTCCGCTCACGCTGGCGGGCTCGACGCCCCTGGCGTTGATGGTGCGGCCATCGCTTCCGGTGTCGAGTGTGAAGGAACTGATCGCTTTCGCGAGAAAAAATCCTGCCAAACTGGTGTACGCCTCGGGTGGCAACGGCACGTCGCAGCATCTGACCACCGAGCTGATGAAGAGCATGAGCAGCACTTACATGCTGCACATTCCATACCGAGGCGCGGGTCCTGCGATGACCGATCTTCTCGGTGGTCAGGTCGACCTCATGTTCGATAACCTGCCCACCGCGCTACCGCACATCAAGGCTGGCAAGCTGCGCGGACTGGCGGTCACGACAGCATCGCGCTCGCCGCTTGCGCCGGAGCTGCCGACGATGGCCGAGTCCGGCTTGCCCGGGTTCGAACTGTCAACGTGGTTCGCCTTTTTCGCGCCTGCGGCAACGCCGCGCGCGATCGTCGACAAGATTTCCGGCGACATGCGGCGCGTGCTTGCCCAGCCGGATATGAAGGAGCGCTTGGCTGCGATCGGTGTCGATGTTCGCGGCAGCACACCGGATGAGCTCGCCACGTTTCAACGCGCCGAGCTCGCGAAGTGGGGAAAAATCGTCAAGGATTCGGGCGCCAAAGTTGACTAGCCCGACTACGTAAACAGGAGGAGACATGCGGATTTTGCAAATCGTTTTTTCTGTGTTGCTGCTCGCCTTCGCGTCGAGCGCGACGGCGCAGGTCAAGCTGACGCTCTGGAGCCACTGGGCCGCGGAGAAGATCAAGCGCGATTTCGTCGAGGACGCGATCAAGCGCTTCGAGGCAGCGAATCCAGGCGTCAAAATCGAGGCGTCCTGGTACGAAAAAACCGCGCTCTATGCGGCACTGAAAACTTCGCTGCGCGCCGGCACGGCGCCCGACCTCTTTTACGCCGAGCCCGATCAGGTCGAGTACATGGACAATGGCCTGCTGCTCGATCTTTCGTCTTTGAACTGGTCGGCGATCGAGCCGTGGTCCAAAGAAATCTGGTCATACAAGGGCAAGCCGTATGGGTTGCCGCTCGAAGCCTCGACAGTCGAGATCTACTACAACAAGAAGCTGATGGCGGATCTCGGGATCAAAGTGCCCGCAAGCCTGCAGCTTGATTCCGCGGCAGTGCTCGACCTTTCGAAAAAATCGCGCTCCAAGAATATGACGCCGATGGCGCTCGGCGTGGGGGATCGACCGTTTCCCGGCGCCTACCTGGTGCAGGAAGCGTTGCTGAAGAAGCTGGGCACGCAGGACTACGACAACCTGTTGAAGGGCAAGCTGTCATGGAGCGATCCGCGCGTTGTCGACACACTGAAGCTGATTCGCTCGTGGACCGAGGCCGGTTTGCTGCCGACCACATTCACTACGCTGAAGCTGGGCGAGGCTCACACGTATTTCCACACCAACCCGGGCGCGGTGATGTTTGTTAACGGCAGCTGGTACACGTCGCGCGCGTTTAACCCGCCCGACAAAGGTGGGCAGCCGGCAAATTTCCCACTCGGGATCATGAAGTTTCCGGCGATTCCCGGCGCCGCGTGCAACGAATGCAAGACGCTCTCGGTCGGCGGCAGTTATGTCGCGAACGCTGCGACGAAACATCCCAAGGAAGCGCTCGCCTTTCTGAATTCAATGGCGACGCCCGACGTTGCCAATCGCTGGCTTGAGAACGTCTTGGTGCAGACGGGGATCAAGGCAGACTACGCCAAGGTCAGCGGACCACACGCAGGCTACTTCCGCGAGCTGCAAGCCACAAGCGATGGCAGCAAGTATTACTTCGGACTGCCGTTCCAGGTGATGCAGGGCAAGCCGAAGGAGGTGTTCACTCAAGTCTTCAACAACGCTTTTCCCGCAGGAAGCATCAGCGTTGAAGATGCCGTCAAGCAGATGAACGCCTCGTATGGCAAATGAGCGGCAAGTAGAAGATTGAGTAGCACCACTATGAAGGGCGCGGCATCGACGCGCGCTCTTCCTCTGCTCTCTGCAGAAAGGCAGCCATGGGGCGCAATCATTGCGTTCCTGCTGCCGGCGTTCACGATTTACACGGCGCTTACGGCGTATCCCGTTTTCCGAACGCTGTGGAACAGCTTCCACACCGTGCTGCCGAGGAAAGAAGAGTTCATCGGTGTCGCCAACTACGTCACGCTTGCGCAGGACGACATTTTCTGGCGTGCGGTCCAGAACACTTTTATTTGGGCCTGTGTTTCGCCGATCGCTGAGATAACAATCGCGCTGCTGCTCGCGCTGGCTCTGTACGCAAAGATCCCCGGCATGCGTTTTTTTCGCGTCGCCTGGTTCACGCCGGTGCTGATGTCGTATGTCGTCGTCGGCATCATCTGGGTCTGGATCTACAACTATGACTGGGGCGCTGCTAACGCGATCCTGCGCGCGCTCGGCCTCGAGCGCTGGGTGCAGGCTTGGATCGGGGATCCGAAGATCGCACTGCCGTCGCTGATCCTCGTCACGACGTGGATGTGGACCGGCTTCAACATGGTTGTGCTGCTGGCCGCGTTGCATTCGTTGCCGTCGGAGGTGATCGAGGCGGCCGAGCTCGACAACTGCGGCTGGGGCGCGAAGCTCTGGCACATCATCATTCCGCTGGTCAAGCCGACGCTGCTCAATCTGCTGGTGCTGTCGTTCATCGGCAAGATGAAAATTTTCGATCTGGTATGGATCACCACCAAGGGTGGTCCGCTGTGGTCCACTGAAACGGCATCGACCTACACGTACAAGCGAGCGTTCGAGTGGACCACGTTTGATCTTGGCTATCCATCAACGATTGCCGCGGTCTGGTTCGTGTTCGTGCTCGCTGCCGTGTTGAGCCTGACGTGGCTTTTCCGGCAGCGCGATCGGTTGGAGTACTGATGATCTCGCGCGCTTTTCTATTCGTGATTGTTGCGCTGTACACCGCTTTCGCGGCCGGCCCGTTCCTGTGGGTCGCGACGCTGTCGCTGCGGACAACCACCGAAATCTCGCTGGATCACTATGCGTGGCCCGAGAAGCTGCACTGGGACAAATTTCCGCAAGCCTGGTTCAACTCGAATTACAGCGTGTACTTCGAGAACAGCGCGCTGGTGGTGGTCTCAGCCGTAATCGTGCTGACCGTCGTCGGTGCGATGGCGGCGCATTGCTTCGCGCGCTATCGTTTTCGCATCAACCGGCTTCTGTACTTCGTGATTTTCTCGGCGATCATTTTTCCGCCTCAGATCACGATCATCGCGTTGTTCCAGATCCTGGTCGACTACGGGCTTTACAACAGCCTGATCGGTTTGACGCTTGTCTACATCGCGGTGCAGTTGCCGCTGACCGTCTACATCCTCGAAAGCTTCTTCGCTCGCATCCCCGCCGATCTGTTCGATGCGGCGCGCATCGACGGCTATCCCGAGTGGCACATCTTCTGGAAGGTGAGCTTGCCGATTGCGATGCCGGCGATCGCGACGACCGTGATCCTGAACACGATCCTGCTCTGGAACGAGTTTCTATATGCGGTGGTGCTGATCACCGATGAGGCGAAGCGCACACTGCCGCTTGGAATCCAGCGTTTCATGGGCGATCAGTTGGAAGACGTCGGAATGATCGCGACCGGCCTGATGATCGCGATCATTCCGGTCGTGCTGATCTATCTGTTCTTCTCCGAGAAACTGATCCAAGGCATGACGGCCGGAGCAGTGAAGTAATGGCCACCGTGTCGTTGAAAGACCTTACCAAGCGCTATCCCGGCTCCGATCTTCTCGCAGTGGACGCTGTCAACCTCGACGTCGAGCACGGCGAGTTCATGGTCCTGCTTGGGCCCTCAGGCTGCGGCAAGTCGACCACGTTGCGCATGGTCGCCGGACTTGAATCGATCAGCGCTGGCAGTTTGTCGATTGACGGCAAGCGCGTGAATGACGTCCCGGCGAAGGATCGCGACATTGCGATGGTCTTCCAGAGCTACGCGCTGTACCCGCATATGTCGGTGCTGGACAACCTCGCGTTCGGCCTGCGTCGCCGCGGCGTTTCGACCAGCGAGATCGATAAGCGCGTGCGAGCCGTGGCCGAAACCCTCGGCCTCGCCGAGCTGCTGAAACGAAAACCGCACGCGTTGTCGGGCGGACAGCGCCAGCGCGTAGCGCTCGGCCGCGCCATCGTGCGCGACCCGAAGGTCTTTCTCTTCGACGAGCCGCTTTCCAACCTCGACGCTGCGTTGCGAGTCGGGATGCGCGGCGAGCTGATCAAGTTGCATCACCGGTTGGGCGCCACGATGATCTACGTGACGCATGATCAGGTGGAAGCGATGACGATGGGCGATCGCATCTGCATCATGAACGGCGGCAAGGTGGTGCAGCTAGGCAGTCCGCTCGATGTGTATCGCGATCCGGCCGACATGTTCGTCGCATCGTTTCTCGGCAGTCCGCCTACTAACCTGTTACCTGGCCGGTTCAACGGCACGGATCTCGTGGTTGGGCAAGCCAAACTGCCGGTGCCTAGAAACGGCAACGCCGACAACGTGATCTTCGGCATTCGCCCGGAGGACATTCGTATCGATGGCGCTGCGCCGCACGTGTTTGGCGAAGTGCTCGTCGTAGAGCCGCTGGGTGCCGAGACCATCGTCAGATTCCGACTGCCCGATGTCGCGCAAGACGTGCTCGTGCGTGGCCCACGCACGGTCACAGCACGGGTGGGCGATCGCGCACCGATTGCGTTCGATCTCGCTTCCGCACATCTGTTCGATCCCGTATCCACTCGACGCATCGCCTAGAGAAAGCAAACAATCAGAATGGCCAATCCTCCCGCCTTAACCATCCGGCACAACTTCAGGCGGCCGCCGGCCGAGTTAGTGAAGCTTCTCGGCGAGTCCCCCACGGGCTGGGTCGTCGATGCGAACGGGCGCCGCGGCGCTTTCGACTATCGCATTCATGCGCTGACGCGCTCGATGCGCTTTTGCGGCGTGGCACTGACCGTGCAGACGCGCGCGCGAGACAACCTCGCCCCTTACGCCGCGCTCCAGCACGCGAGGCCGGGCGACGTCATCGTCGTTGCCGCGGCCGCCTACGAGGAAGCTAGCGTTGCCGGCGATCTGATGCTGGGCATGGCAAAAAATCAGGGCGTCGTCGCCTTCGTGACCGATGGCATGGTGCGCGACATCGACGGGTTGAATGCGGTAGGCATTCCGGTGTTTGCACGCGGCCTCTCGCCCAACTCGCCGTATAAGGACGGCCCCGGCACGGTCGGCTTGCCGATCTCGCTGGGAGGGGTCACGGTGAACGCCGGCGATGTCGTGATCGGCGATCAGGACGGTGTTGTCGTCATCGCGCGCGAGGCACTCGAGGACGTACTAGTAGCGCTCGCGGGTGTGAAGGTGAAGGAAAGCACTATGGATCAGCTGGTGGCCAACGGCGCAACGTCGCCGCCGGGCTTCGAGCAGTTGATCGCCGAAAAGGGCGTGCGCTACGTTGACGAATGAAGAACGTCTTGTACCTGTCGCACGCGCCACCCGACGTGTACTCCATCATTCGCGGCGCAATGCCCGCGGGGTTCGAGCTGGTCACGCTCGAACGCGACAGCGACGACGAACGCGGCAGCAAGGCAGCTGCAGCCGAAGTCATGATCGTCGCGGCTTCGCCGCTGACCAAGCCGGTGATCGACGCCGCCCGACGGCTCGAGCTGGTGCACCACCAGGGCGTCGGCTGGCAGGACACGACAGACCACGCCGAGTTGAAGGCGCGCGGCATTCCGCTCGCGCTGACGCCGGAAGGGACGACGGTCGGGGTGGCCGAGCACACGGTGCTGTTGATTCTTGCAGTCCTGAAACTGCTGCCCCATGCGGACAGCGAACTTCGGCAGGGGCGGTTTCACATCAACGCTTTGCGCCCGATATCACGCGAACTGTCGGGAATGACGGTCGGCTACATCGGAATGGGCCGCATCGCACAAGCGGTCGCCGAACGGCTGCGCGCGTTTGGAACGCGCGGCATGTTCTTCGACCCCCAGGTGCCGGCGATCGAGGGGTTGCAGAGCGCGCCCCTCGAGCAGGTGCTGCAGCAGGCCGATGTGCTGACGCTGCATCTTCCGCTGACGTCGCAGACG
>JBGSWX010000567.1:0-1609 GCA_041751695.1 Burkholderiaceae bacterium
GCTTCGCCAGCGCCGATCGCGATCGACGCGCCGTGCAGGACGTGGCTCGCGCCGTAGTGCGTGTGCAGTTGCGCGGCGTCGATCAGCGGTGCAGCGCTTGCGCTCAATGCGTTACCTCTTCACCGAGATAGGCTTCCTGAACGTCCGCATTTGCGCGGATCGCCTGCGGCGTGTCGCTCGCGAGCACGCGGCCGTTGACCATCACGGTGATGCGATCCGACACGCGGAACACGGCATCCATGTCGTGCTCCACCAGCAATATTGCGTGGCTTGCCTTTAGTTCATTGAGCAGCGCCAGCATGCGTTCAGTTTCTTCAGAGCCCATTCCGACCAGCGGCTCGTCGAGCAGCAAGATCTGCGGCACGGTTGCGAGGCACATCGCGATTTCGAGCTGGCGCTTCGCACCGTGCGACAGTGTTGCTGCGATTTCATCGGAGTGCGACGCAAGCCCGGCGCGCTGCAGTGCGCTTTCTGCCGCGCTTGCAGACGAATCGCAACGCGCCGCCGGCGTGAGCCAGTCCCAAGGTCTTTGCAACCGTGCCTGTGCGGACAGTCGGCAGTTCTCGCGCACGGTGAAGTTCGGGAAAATCGTCGTGCGCTGATAACTGCGGCCGAGCCCGGCCTGCGCGCGCCTCGGCTGGCTCCAGCGCGTGGCATCCTGGCCCATCAACTCGACGCGCCCGGCGGTCGGCGCGGTCTCACCGCACAGCACGTTGATCAAGGTCGACTTACCGGCGCCGTTGGTGCCGATCACTGCATGGATCTCGCCGCGCTCGACGGTGAGCGACACGTCGTCGACTGCACGCAGTCCGCCGAAGTGGCGTGAGATGTTTTTCGCGGCGAGCAGCGTCATGGCGTTTTCCGCAAGCGCAATTGCGCGCCAAGCCCGATCAGGCCCTTCGGCATCAGTGCAACGAACGCGATGATCGTGAGGCCGAGCGGCAGCTGCCAGTGCTTGGACCACGATCCGAAGATCGCCTGCGACTGATACAACTCCTGCAACGCGACGAATGCAATGGCGCCGAACACCGCGCCGCGCAGGCTGCCGATGCCGCCCAGAATGATCATCAGCAACACGGCGCCGGATTGATGCCACGACAGAATCTCGGGATTCACGTAGCCGTCTTTGAGCGCGTACAAAAAGCCGGCCACACCCGCCAGCATTGCAGCGATCACGAACGCCGCCAGCTTGTATGGATACGTCGCAAACCCCGCCGCACGCATGCGTTGCTCGTTGACGCGAATTCCGGCGAGTGCGCGGCCGAACCGGCTGCGTTGCAGCGCCGCCAGAAGCACGAAAGTCATCACCAGCGCTGCCAGAACGAAAAAATAAAACGTGAGCGGCGCGCCGAGGTCGAGCAACGGGGTACCCATGTCCGGGCGGAAATACAGATAGATTCCGTCGCTGCCGCCGCCCAGCTTCGTGTCGTGAAAAACGTAGTACGCCATCTGCGCGAAGGCGAGCGTCACCATGATGAAGTAGATGCCGCGCGTGCGCAGCGACAGCGCGCCGACCGCGAGCGCATACAGACCCGCCGCCACCAGCGCTGCCGGAAACAGAACCCAAAACGAAGCGGGTCCGGATTGCGGCGACAACAGCGCCGCGACG
>JBGSWX010000568.1:0-3288 GCA_041751695.1 Burkholderiaceae bacterium
GAAGCGCTGCGACCAGGCTGGGCACATTTTTGGGCACACCTGGGTCCGCGGAGAACGCGGAAGCACGCACAACGTCTTGATTGATTTGGCTCCCCGACCTGGGCTCGAACCAGGGACCTGCGGATTAACAGTCCGTCGCTCGGGTGCGCAAGGCGCCTTACCGACTTGCTAGGTCAAAAGTATTTAGACGACGCGTTCCACATGCCACAACTGAGCACAGCTCTAATCGACGATGTGCACAGCCATTTGATCGAGCGCTGGCAACACGACGCTATCTACCAACGCTACACAAATGCCCCGACCGAGTACAACGGCCCATCCACGATCCGTCAGTTCGTTGCCGACATGCTGGCGCTTCCATCGCTGGCCCTGCGCGACTTTCGATTCGCTGGCAACGAGAAACTGCTTGGTCGGCCCCCGTTCTGTCAGCTCGACCGGTCCCGATTTGGCGAGTTGCTGGCAACCACCGTCTTGATGGAAGGGTCTCCAACTACCATCGACACGCTCGCGCTCTTGCACGTATTTATCCCGTCGCTGCGAACGGTTTTGGAGACCGACATTTGCAGCTATCCAGCGCGGAAAGGCGCGGAGCAGCGAGCGCGGTTCGACCTCCTCGCAAGTTGTGGCCTTCCGCACGAAGAATTCTTCAAGTGGATCATGCTCCCAGCACAAGTCCAGGCGTTGGCCGACTTGCTATGGCCGGAGATTCGGGCGCGGCACGCACAGCGGCTATTGATCGACTTCTTCACCACGAACCGGGTCGATGGCTGGTACGAGGACTCCGATCACCCTATCGCCCCAGGCCAAGGTTGCACGGTGCGCATCAGCACCGTTGGGACTGCCCTTGGCACCGTAACCGTAGAATTGCAGCGTAGCCGCGTCGAGACCCCCGCGGCGGTGTACCCGCACATGTGGCGCGCCACGCTTCGCGACTCCAACAACGAGCGAATAGCGGTTGCCTCCGGAATGGCTTATGTCCCAGCGGGTCAGTTCTGTGACCCAAGCGCCTTTCTCTCGACCGCCGACGAAGTATCCGATGTGGACATCATGCGAGTACGTGCCCTGCTTGATCAATTCCCGACGCGCTTTGAACACGGGCTCGACACGGGCATCGCCTTCCTATGCAATTGGGAGCGAACGCCCGCTGCGCCGAAGGGCGCGGGGATGGAAGCGCTACAGACAGGACTGACCGCGCTCAAACAATCCATGCGTAAAGTCACTGCGCTGGCCGTTGATCTGCGCCCCGCGCAATTTGAGGATTGGGATTTGGCCAACGAGCCGGCCGAGATCGTCGCCGCGAAACAGGAGGCACGAGAAAAGCTACAAGCCCTGCTCGACACCGCGCGTCCAGAGAGTGTGTTGGGTAAGTGCGCCGAGCGGTTTCACATACTGCAACGGCACGACCCGAGGGACGCCCAGCACGCGCTGTCGTTGCTGGCGGAGAGCTGAGATCGCGAGATCATTTCAACGCGCCATGACTGGGGTGTCGCGCTGTCAAGACGAAAAACCCCGCAAAAAGGCGGGCGTATCGTCTTGCACCCTGCTTTTCGTCGCGCCAACCCTTGAAGTCGCACACTGGCGGTGGAATACTCAAGCCGTTTTCCGTGAGCATCGCGCTCACAAAACCCTTCATGCCGGTTTGTCGTCAAGCCATGCATGAAGTCCCGTGCCTTTCGGCAAGGCGTTGCGGTCGTTACCCGCCCTTGAAGTGATCGGAAACGATTCCGATCTTGTCGCGCAAGCGACGTAGGTTGTAGGTTCGGCTTACTGTCGAACGTAGCAGGTGTCGTCGGCTGGCAAGGTTCCGACTGCACCATGTGATGCGCCTTCAGCCATGCCTCATGCATGGACTTGGCAGTGCGATCACGCAGCAAGGCCCTCAGTTCGCAAGGACCGAGGGCCTTTGCTTTTCCGAGCGGCTCGCGTGCAACGAGATCCTTCTTGTACGTGCCCGCTAGATAGCTCTCCAAATTCCCGCTGAGCTGCCCCGAATCGTGAGGTGCAACGGCCTTCACGCGGGCAAGGTGCACCTAAATTGTCTTTGTTACGACCGCCACAACGATCAGCTTTTCTCACATCTGGCTCAATCAATGATCCTGCCGCGCTTCATCCGCTTTCGCGACGCGCCGAGCTATCTCGGCATGGACAAGGACCGCTTCAATGCGGAGGTGCGGCCATACCTCGTCGAAATTCCTATCGGAAACCAGGGCATCGCCTTCGACCGGCTTGACCTTGACGCCTGGGCTGACGAATATAGAGCCCGCGAGGGCCGCCCCGGCGCGAAAGCAGTAAAGGAGATCGCGCAATGGGACGGACCAAACCAGCAGGACTCCAGCTCGACCCGAGCTCGGGCATCTGGAGGATCGACAAGCGTGTCCGGGGATATGGCCGCCTTCACGAAAGCACTGGCAGCCGTGACCTCGAAGAAGCGGAACGTTACCTCCACCGCCGGCTAGAGCAGCTGCGGCAGGCGAGCGTTTATGGAGTACGGCAAAAACGGAAGTGGCGCGAGGCCGCGACGCGGTATCTGATGGAAGAAGCGATCAACAAGGATTCGGGCGCCGATGACGTCTATCGGCTGAAGCTGCTCGATCCGTTCCTGGGTGATCGCGATCTGCACCAGATCCATGACGGCACGCTGGCCCCGTTCATTGCGTGGCGCCGGCAGCCGGTCAAGGTCAAGCGCAAGAGCGGCAAGGTGTGGGTGAAGCAGGTCAGGACCAAGACCATTAACCTCGACCTGACAGTGGTGCGTCGCATCCTGAACCTCGCGGCACGCAAGTGGCGCGACGAGCAGGGCATGACGTGGCTTGAAACGGCCCCGCTCATCTCGACGCTGAAGGTGCGCGATGCGCGCCCGCCGTACCCATTGTCGTGGGCCGAGCAGCGGCTGTTAGTGCCCGAGTTGCCGGCGCATCAGGCGGAGGTCTGTCTGTTCCTGTTGAACAGCGGGCTACGCAGTGAAAGCGAGGCGGTGCGGCTGGACTGGCGCTGGGAGATCGCGGTGCCCGAGCTGGACTGCAGCGTGTTCCTGGTTCCAGGTGACGATCGCAAGAACGAGCAGGATCACGTCTGCGTGCTCAATTCGGTCGCTCGCTCGATCATCGAGCGTTGTCGCGGCAAGCATCCGACCGCGGTATTCACCTTCCGCAGCAAACCGCTTCGCAGCGTCAATAACACCGCCTGGGTCAATGCGCTCAAGCGTGCGGTCGCCAAGTACGAAGAGCGGATCGGTGAGCCGCCGCCCGAGGGCTTTCGCACGCTGCACGTGCACGACCTGCGGCACAC
>JBGSWX010000569.1:0-2209 GCA_041751695.1 Burkholderiaceae bacterium
GATCAGCGTGTCGCAGGCGAGCAGAAAAAACAGCAAGAGTCCTTGGTACACGCCGGTCAACGCAGACGGCAATCCGAGTCGCGATTGCGCCAGTTCACCGCCGATATAGAACAGCGCCATTACCAGCGAAGCGAGCACGACCCCGACCGGGTGCAGCCGGCCGACAAATGCCACGATGATCGCGGCGAAGCCGTAGCCCGGCGAAACGGTCGAAGTCAATTGGCCGATCGGTCCGGCCACTTCGAGCCCGCCGGCCAAGCCTGCAAGCGCGCCTGAAATGAGCAATGCGGTCCACAGTGAACGGCGGCTGGAAAAACCGGCGTAGCGCGCAGCCATCGGCGCCAGCCCGACCACTTTCAGTTGATATCCGATCACCGTACGCGCGAGCAGCAACCAGATCGCTCCCGCCGCAAATATCGCCAGCACGCTTCCCAAATTGACGCGCGTGCCATCGACGATGAGCGGCACGCGCGCTGCCGCCGCGAACAACTCGCTTTGCGGGAAGCCGAAACCGTTTGGATCGCGCCACGGGTCTTGCACGAACCACGAAATCAACTGCTGCGCGACATACACCAGCATTAAACTGACCAGAATCTCATTAGCGTTGAAACGATCGCGCAGCCAGGCGGTGATCGACGCCCATAGCGCACCGCCAACGGCTGAGGCTAATAACACCAGGACAAACCAGGCGCGCGGAGAATCCACCGTTGCCACCAGCGCGATCCCTCCGCCGACGATCGCGCCGGCAATCAGTTGGCCTTCGGCGCCGATGTTCCAAACGTTGGCGCGAAAGCACACCGCAAGCCCCACGCCGCACAGAACGAGCGGCGTCGCCTTCAGTAGAAGTTCACTCCATCCGCGCACGCTCGACAGCGGCGCAATGACAAAGACATTCAGTCCCTGCAATGGATTCGTGCCCATCGCCGCAAACAGCGCGCTGCCCGCAAGAAGAGTCAAAACAATGGCGACGATCGGCGACAACCAGACCCACAAGCGCGACGAATGATCGCGCGGCACCAGCATCCACGGCGTCACGCTGCCTGCTCCGCGCTGGCCGGCTGTTGATGCTCGCTTGGCCACAAGCCGGCCATCCAGCGCCCGAGTTCGACGCTGCTGATCTGCTGCGGAGATCGCGACGGCGACAAGCGGCCATTGGCCATCACGAGCAATCGATCCGCGAGCTGATACAGCTCGTCGAGCTCTTCGGACACGATCACGATCGCGCAACCGGCTGCGCGCAGCGCGATCAACTCGTTGCGAATTGCTGCCGCGGAGCCGGCATCAACGCCCCACGTGGGCTGATCGAGCAGCAACACGCGCGGGCTTTGCAGCATCTCGCGCCCCACGATGTACTTCTGCAGATTTCCGCCGGATAGCGTCTCGACGTTCTGCTCGACCGTCGTAGCCCGAACGCCGAAGCGCTGAATGATCCGCGCCGCGTCATCGCGCGCCTTGGCAGCGTTGAGCAATCCGCGCGACCGCAGAGATGTGTCGGTCAGCTGCGCGTTGTCCGCCAGCGTCATCCCTGCCACAGCGGCATGTCCAAGACGCTGCTCGGGAACGTAGCGCAGCCCAAGCTGGCGACGTTCGGCCGTATTCTTGTCGCCGACCGGCCGACTAAACAATCGCACGGCATCCGACTCGACCAGCACCTCACCAGCGAGCGCAGCGATCAGCGCCGCCTGCCCGTTGCCCGAGATGCCTGCAATGCCGACGATCTCGCCGCTTCGCACTTCGAACGACAGATCGTTCAGGCTATGGCGTTGATCGAACCCGTGCGCGGTCAACCGACATGCCTGTAGCGCAACTTCGCCGGGCGGTGAGTCGTGCGGCGCAATGGGCGGCACATCCCCGCCGAGCATCAACCGCGAGAGCTCCGCCTCCGATCGTGCACGCGGATCGACCTCGGCAACGATTCTGCCGGCACGCATCACCATGCAGCGCGTGGCAAGCCGCCGGATTTCGTGCAGCTTGTGACTGATGAAAACGATGCTGACGCCGTCATCCGATAGCTGTCGCAGTGTGTCGAACAACCGCTCGACCGCTTGCGGACTCAAGACGGAAGTCGGCTCATCCAGAATCAGCACGCGAGGCGTACTCATCAGCGCACGCAGAATTTCGATCCGTTGCCGCTCGCGCCTGCATCGGCCAGCGTGTGACAGATCGCGCATGGCGGCGTCGCGTCTTTGATGAACAGTTGCCGCCCTGG
>JBGSWX010000570.1:0-6722 GCA_041751695.1 Burkholderiaceae bacterium
CGCACTGGACGGCGCCGCAAGACGGCGGGCGCGGCGCGGTCAGGGCGCTTGCTGAATTCATCCTGCGCGCCAAGGGCATGGATCCGAATTTATTGGTGCAGGGATGAAACACGAAGTCATCAACGCGGCGAACGAAGGTCCAGTCTTCCAGTCGCCTTTGTGCTTGCCCCGCCCGCGCGGCCGCCCGAAGGGCGGCGCACTAAACAATCGTGACGAGTGCACGTGCGAGCCGCAGGCTCGCGTACACGAGGAGCGTTGCCTGTGAAAGATCGCATCACCGCTTTCGTCGCCATCATGCTGCTCGCGTCGCTGGCCGGCATCAGCTATTGGTATTCGCAGACCACGCGGCTAAAGAACCTCGCAACACCCGTCTCACGCGAAGGCCCGGATTTCGTCGTCAATGGCGTGACGCTGACTCAGTTCGACGACACGGGCCGCGCGACCAACCGGCTGCACGCCGGTGAGCTCGCGCATTTCGCCGCGGACGATCATTCGGAGCTGGCGCAACCGCGGCTGATCAGTCTGCGGCCCGACCAACCGCTGCTCGAAGCGCGCGCCAAAACTGCCAAGGTCGAAAGCGGCGGCGAGCGTGTGCTGTTGGCGGGCGACGTTGTCGTTACGCGCGCAGCGGGAAAAGACGGCGCACCGCCGCTGCGATTGACCACTCAGCGCCTGACGGCAGTTCCCGATCTCGATCGCTATTCGACCGATGCCGCGGTGGAGGTCGAGCGCGGCGATTCGGTCGTGCGCTCGATCGGCATGGATTACGACAACGTCGATCGCGTCGTCAAGTTTCACTCCAAAGTGCGCGGCACCATCGCGCCAACCGCACCCCGAGAGGTCGCGCGATGAAAATCTGGCTGATGGCTTTCGCTTTCGCCCTGGCAGCGGCTCCTGCAGCAGCCGAAAAAGCCGATCGCACCAAGCCGCTCAACTACGAAGCCGACAGCGGTGAATGCGACGACTTAAAGCAAGTCTGCGTGCTGGTCGGCAACGTGATGCTTAACAAGGGCACGATGCGAGCGGCCGGCGAGCGCGTGCAGGTGCGCAAGGATCCCGAGGGTTTTCAGTACGGAGTGATCACGGCGGCACCCGGCAAGCTCGCGACGTTTCGCCAGCGGCGCGACAGCAGCAAGCCGGGACTCGAGGATTTCATCGAAGGCTACGCGGAGCGGATCGAATTCGACGAGCGCGAAGACACCGTCAAGCTGATCACGCGCGCACGTGTTCGGCTGCTTGAAAACGAAGTGCAGCGCGACGAGCTGCGCGGCGACGCGATCACCTACGACCAGCGCAACGCCAAGTATTTCGTAACCGGCGGCAAGCCGTCGGCCGATCCGAACAATCCGGATGGCCGTGTGCGCGGCACGATTGCACCGCGCGCCGAAGCGCCGGATGCGTCGAAGGCCGGATCGAAGACGAGTTTGACGCCGGCCAAGGATCTCGCCACTCCGCGGCGCGAGTAACGGTATCGCATGGACGCCGATGTGGTCGAGAAAAGCGCGCTGCAAGCGGCGGCGGTCGAGCACAACACGCTGCTGGTCGAGAATCTGCAGAAGAGTTACGGCAGTCGTACCGTCGTCAAGGACGTCTCGCTAACGGTCGAAAGCGGCGAAGTCGTCGGCCTGCTCGGGCCCAACGGCGCCGGCAAGACCACGTGCTTCTATATGGTCGTCGGATTGCTGCCGCTCGACGACGGCCACATTGCGCTAAATGGCACATCGATTACGCATCTGCCGATTCATCGGCGCGCGCGTATGGGACTGTCTTATCTGCCGCAGGAAGCATCGGTGTTTCGCAAGCTCACGGTCGAAGAGAACGTGCGCGCGGTGCTCGAGCTGCAGGTGGATCAGAACAAGCGGCCGCTGCGCAAAGCCGAGATTGCCGAGCGCCTCGACGCACTGCTGGGCGATCTGCAAATCGCTCATCTGCGCACCAACACCGCGTTGTCTTTGTCCGGCGGCGAGCGGCGGCGGGTCGAGATCGCGCGCGCACTCGCTTCACGGCCGCGTTTTATCCTGCTCGACGAGCCGTTTGCCGGCGTTGATCCGATCGCGGTACTCGAGATCCAGCGCATCGTGCGGTTTCTCAAGGAGCGCGGTATCGGCGTGCTGATGACCGACCATAACGTGCGCGAAACGCTCGGCATTTGCGACCACGCGTACATCATCAACGAGGGCGTAGTTCTGGCCGCCGGCCGACCCGAAGAGATCGTCGGCAACGAAACCGTTCGACGGGTCTATTTGGGCGAACACTTCCGGATGTGATGAGTCACGATGAGCAGGTGTTCGCTGCCCTTGTCCTGCGTGCGGGCGGCCGGCCGCCCGAAGCCCTCGCGCCTAACTAGTCGCGTTTCGGGTGCACGTGCGATGCGAAGCATCGCGTACACCCGAAACGCTTTCCATGAAACCGAGTCTCCAACTTAGGCTATCTCAGCACCTTGCGCTGACACCGCAGCTGCAACAATCGATTCGATTGCTGCAGTTGTCGACGCTCGAGCTGAATCAGGAGATCGACCAGGCACTGGCGGACAATCCGCTGCTCGAGCGCGACGACGATCCGCAGGCGCTCGCAATGCGCGTCAAACCGGACGGCTCGATCGCAGTCGATGTGCCGCTCACGACGGCAGCCGAACCAGTCAACGGGCACGATGCACCGGCCGCGCCCGGTTCGTCCGACGCGGGTGATGCGCCCAGCACGCCGCTCGACGGTGGCTCGCTGATCGAGTGGCGCGGCAGCGGCGATGCCGCCGACGAAGACGACACCAGCCCCTTGAACTGGGCCGGCACCACCCTGTCGCTGCGTGAACACTTGCGCGCCCAGATTGCGTGCCAGGCGTCGCCGCGCGATCGCGCGCTGGTCGAGTTGCTGGTCGAAGCGCTCGACGACGACGGCTATTTGCATCCGACGCTCGACGAATTGGTGGCCATGTGTCCTCCGGATGCTGCGGTCGAGCCCGATGAGCTGCTGACTGCGCTGCGCCTGCTGCAGAGCCTGGATCCCACCGGCATCGGCGCGCGTGACGCTGCCGAATGCCTGTTGCTGCAACTGCAAGCGCTCGCACGCTCCGTCGATGCGCTGCCCGGCGCAGCCGCGAGCCTGGCGCTGGCACGCCGCATCGTTCAGGACCACCTGCCGTTGCTGGCGGCGCGCGAGTTCGTCAAATTGCGCAAGGTGCTCGACTGCAGCGACGAAGAACTGCGAGCGGCGCACCGGCTGATCCGCACGCTCAACCCGCGCCCCGGTACGGCATTTGCTGACGATCGTGCTGACTACATCGTGGCCGACGTATTCGTGCGCAAGGTAAAGAATCGCTGGACGGCGGTGCTCAATCCCGACGTCATGCCGCGCTTGCGGGTTAATCAAACGTTCGCCGACGTGCTGAAGAAAGACCGAACGAAGGTGGGCGCAGATCCGGCCGAACGCGGCAAATGGACCACGCGCGTGCAGGAAGCGCGCTGGTTGATCCGCAACATTCAGCAACGCTTCGAAACGATATTGCGAGTGGCGCAGGCCGTTGTAGATCGCCAGCACAACTTCTTTACGCACGGCGCCATCGCGATGCGGCCCCTGGTGCTGCGCGAGATTGCAGACACCGTGAGCCTGCACGAATCGACGATCTCGCGCGTCACCGCGAATAAATACATGGCCACACCGTTCGGCATTTTCGAGCTGAAGTATTTTTTCGGCAGCCATGTGGCGACCGAAACGGGCGGGGCCGCGTCTTCGACTGCAATCCGCGCGCTGATCAAGCAACTGATAGGAGCCGAGGACGCCGAAAATCCGCTTTCCGACAGCAAACTCGCCGAGCTGCTGGGTGAGCAGGGAATCGTCGTCGCGCGCCGCACCGTGGCGAAATACCGCGAAGCGATGAAGGTTCCGTCAGTCGCGCTGCGCAAAACTTTGTAGTTTGAATCGCCGATAGAGGGGACTGCATGAATCTCACGATCCACGGAAACCACATCGAAGTCTCACCCGCCTTGCGCGAGCACATCACGGGCAAGCTGGCGAAGATCGAGCGCCATTTTGATCAGGTCATCGATGCCATTGTGCAATTGACCGTGGAAAAAGTGCGGCAGCGCGCCGAGATCACGCTGCGAGTGCGCGGCAACAACATTCACGTCGAAGCGGTCGAAGACGATCTATACGCCGCCATCGATACCCTGGTGGACAAGCTCGACCGGCAGGTCATCCGCCACAAGGATCGCGTCCAGGATCATCACGCCGAAACGCCCAAACAGCAGGCGGGCCCGCACTAAATGCCTGCTTTGCGGCGGCTGTTCACGGCTCCGGATCCGGTGTGTATGATCCGCGCCTTTCTGAACGGCGGCGTCCCGTCGGGCCGTGATCCGGGCTCTTGAAAAGAAAGCCGATCTCGTTTTTTTCCACTCGATCGTCGCTCTCCGCAGCCCCTAATCTGGACGTACTCCGCAAGCTCGCGCTTCGTTCCTCATGAACCTCATCGCTCGCATCCTGCCGGCCACCAACATACTGATCGATCTGCCCGCCTCCAGCAAGAAGCGCGCTTTTGAGCAGGCCGGACTGTTGTTCGAAAATCATCAGGGCGTCGCACATTCGAAGGTATTCGACAGCTTGTTCACGCGCGAGCGGCTCGGTTCGACCGGCCTTGGCCAGGGCGTTGCCATTCCGCATGGCCGCATCAAGGGTCTGAAGGAGGCCGTGGCCGCTTTCGTCAGGGTCGCCGAGCCGATTCAGTTCGATGCGCCCGACGGCCAGCCGGTGTCACTGATGATTTTTTTGCTGGTGCCCGAGCAGGCGTCGCAGCAGCATCTGGACATCTTGTCGGAGCTGACGCAGATGCTGTCGGACAAGCCGTTTCGCGAAGGCCTGCTTTCGGCCACCGACGCGCTCGCAGTTCACGTCGCGCTGACGACGTGGGAACCGATCCGCCCCGCGGCGTAAGAGTCGCCGCTTCAGTGGCGTAGCCTCACGCCATGCCAACCTTTCAATCGCTGTTCGACTACAACCGTGAAGCGCTGAAGCTCGAGTGGCTGGCGGGCCGTTCCGCGGCGGAAAAACGGTTGATCACACCGGCGACCGCGGGCCTGGCCAGTCCCGATCTGGTCGGCTATCTGAATCCGATCCATCCCAATCGTCTGCACGTACTCGGTCCCGCCGAGGTCGGTTTCTACGGCGCGATGGAGCCGGCGCGCTGGCAGCACTACGCGCGCGAGTTGCAGGCGGGCGGACCGATCGGCTTGATCGTCGCCGAGAACCTGACGCCGCCCAATGAGCTGCAGAGCACGGCCGAAGCCGCCGGTTTACCGATGCTGCGATCGCCGTTGCCGGCCGCTACGATCATCGAAGTGTTGCGCATGTACTTTGCGAAGCTGCTGGCGCAGCACTGCACGATGCACGGCGTGTTCATGGACGTGCTCGGCATGGGAGTGTTGATTTCAGGCGAATCGAGCGTCGGCAAGAGCGAGCTCGGGCTCGAGCTGATCAGCCGCGGGCACGGCCTGGTCGCTGACGACGTGGTCGACTTCTCGCGGGTGGCGCCGGACACGATCGAAGGCCGCTGTCCGCCGCTGCTCTCCAACCTGCTCGAAGTCCGGGGACTCGGATTGCTGGACATCAAGTCGATCTTCGGCGAAACCGCGGTGCGCCGGAAGATGAAGCTGCGGTTGATCGTCGAACTGCGCCGCTACAGCGGGGCCGATACGTTCGAGCGGCTCCCGCTGGAAGGCCAATCCGAGGATGTACTGGGGCTGTCGATTCGCAAGGTGCTGATTCCGGTAGCCTCGGGTCGGAACCTGGCGGTGCTGACCGAGGCCGCGGTGCGCAACACGATCCTGCAGCTGCGCGGCATCGATACGATGCGCGACTTTCTGCAACGGCAGCAGCAGCAGATCAGTGAAAGCTGAAGGTCGAACCGCCCGCCCATAGGCGGCTCATGATGTAATTCCCACACCGCGCGGCTACTGGATGCGCGGCATGACAAATCAGGGGAGTCAAGCATGCTCAAGCAATTGCTGCTCGCCGCGTGCATAGCCGTGCCGCTCGCTGTCGCGGCTCAGGACAAGATGACCGCGCAGCAGTCGAAAATGGCAACCTGCAACAAGGAAGCGGCTGCCAAGGATCTGAAGGGAGATCCGCGCAAGCAGTTCATGTCTGCGTGCCTGTCGTCGGACAAGAATACGCCCCAGCAGGACAAGATGACCACATGCAACAAGCAAGCCGGCGAGAAAAAGCTGGCCGGTGACACGCGCAAGAAATTCATGTCGGAATGCCTGTCGGGCTGAGGGTAAATCTGTTTACGCGGTTAAGAGGCGCCAAATGAAAACGCCCCGCTTGTAGCGAGGCGTTTCGTCTCTCGGGCTAGCGCGTGTCTAGAAGAACCCCGCCATAGAGTAAGCGGCCTTCTTGAACATCAGCTCCTCGGCCGCCGGGAGTTCCAGGTTTGCCTGGTTCGCAGTGGTCACGATGCGGGTGCGGTACTCCTTGCGATTGGTGACTTCCGAACTGGTCTGACGCGCGGCGCCAGCGTCGGACACCTTGGTGTCGACGCGCGTGTCCTTGCGCACCAGGACTCCCTTGGCCGCCTTCTCCTGGATCTGCACATCACTGACGAGCATGTAGGTGACGTCCTTGACCGCGGAGCCGGCAATCATCTCGGCGGCGCCCCCGAGGACACCCCCGACTGCGGCGCCACCCCAGCTGCGCGTGGCAGCGCCTCCTACCGCAGCGCCTGCGGCAATCGC
>JBGSWX010000571.1:0-6040 GCA_041751695.1 Burkholderiaceae bacterium
TTCGCCCTTCAGCGTATCGATCTCGCGCCACTGGTACGGCACGCGCAGATGCTCGAGCGCCATTTTTATCTTGTGACAATTGCCGGACGACGCCATTCCATAGACGACATAATTCACGACGCGCTCCTGGCTGAACGAGAAGCGAAGTTTGCCACCGCCGGTATCAGGCAATATCCACCCGCTATGAGTGCAGAGTTGCGTTCGGTGGGCGTCGTCACGCCGCGGTTGGTCCGATCCGATTCGCCGCTGAAGTTGTCGAGCGGTGCGACCATTGCCGGCTACTCGTTGATGGTTGAAACCTACGGCGCATTGAATGCCGAACGCAGCAACGCAGTCCTGATTTGTCACGCGCTGAACGCCTCGCATCATGTTGCCGGTGTGCACGCCGACGATCCCGACTCCGCCGGCTGGTGGGACAACATGGTCGGCCCCGGCAAGCCGATCGACACCGAGCGCTTCTTCGTCGTCGGCGTCAACAATCTGGGTTCGTGCTTTGGCTCGACCGGCCCGATGTCGAGCGATCCCGCCACCGGGCGGCCATACGGCGCGAGTTTTCCAGTGGTAACGGTCGAAGACTGGGTCAACGCCCAGGTGCGACTGGCGGATGCGATGGGAATCGAGCGCTGGGCCGCCGTGATGGGCGGGTCGCTGGGTGCCATGCAGGCGCTGTCGTGGACGATTCAGTATCCGGAGCGCATCGCGCATTGCGTCGCGATCGCCTCGGCGCCGAAGCTGTCGGCGCAAAACATCGCGTTCAACGAGGTCGCGCGCACTGCGATTCGCTCCGATCCCGATTTTCACGGCGGTGACTACTACGCGCATGCGACGGTGCCCAAACGTGGATTGCGCGTGGCGCGAATGATCGGTCACATCACATATCTTTCCGGTGAAGACATGGCTGAAAAGTTTGGCCGCGCGATGCGCGAGGCCGACTACCAATTCCACTACGAAATCGAATTCGAAGTCGAGCGCTACCTGCGTTACCAGGGGGACAAATTTTCCGAATACTTCGACGCCAACACGTACCTGCTGATCACACGCGCGCTCGACTACTTCGATCCGGCCAAGACGACCGGCGGCGACCTGGTGGCGGCGCTGGCGCCGGCGCGTGCCAAATTTCTGCTGGCGGCATTCACCACCGACTGGCGGTTTCCCCCGGCACGCTCGCGCGAAATCGTCGAAGCCTTGATCGACAACGGGCTCGACGTTGCTTACGCCGAGATCGATGCTCCGCATGGCCACGACGCGTTCTTGCTTGACGACGCCCGGTATCACCGCGTTGTGCGGGCGTATTTCGACAACATCGCCACGGAGATCGCAGCATGAGCGCGGCGCGCTCGCTTCGCATCGACCTGCAGCAGATCGCCGACTGGATCCGGCCCGAGAGCCGCGTGCTCGACCTCGGTTGCGGTGACGGCGCGTTGCTCGCTCACCTGCGCGAACACAAGCGCTGCCATGGATACGGCGTCGAGATCAGCGACGATCATCTGGCCGAGTGCGTGCGATCGGGCCTCAACGTCATCCAGTCGAATCTGGATGCCGGGCTGCGCATGTTTGCCGACGCCATGTTCGACACGGTGGTGCTGTCGCAAACACTGCAGGCAGTGCACAACGCCGAGGGGATTCTGCGCGAGATGGCGCGCGTCGCGCGCCAGGGCGTCGTGAGCTTTCCCAACTTCGGCCACTGGAAGCACGCGATGTCACTTCTGGCCGGCCGTATGCCGGTGACGCGGCACATTCCGTACCAGTGGTACGACACGCCGAACATTCACCTGTGCACGCTGAGAGATTTTGAGACACTCGCGGCAAAATTGGGATTGAACATCACGGGTCGTGCCTTGTTTGCTGACGGCTCCAGCGTGAGCTTGTTGCCTGCGTTGCGAGCCGCGCTCGCGGTGTATCGCTTCGAGACACGCTGAAGGAGACTACCGAATGCTTCGATTGTTCGTGTTGATTGTTGTGTCGATCGGCGTGAGTACGCCCGCTGTGGGGGCCGATGACTTGCCGCGACGCAAATCAGGACTCTGGGCGCTGTCCGTCATACCGCCGGGCGCGTCGGTTCCGATGACGATGCAGCAATGTGTCGACGAAAAGACCGACCAAGTCAGCGCCACGATGACGCAACCAGGCAAAGGCTGCACGAGCCATACCAAGCGTGACGGCAACCGCATCGTCTTCGACTCGATCTGCAAGGTAGGAGCGACGACATCAACGACGCGCGGTGTGTTTGTTGGCGACTTCAAATCGAGCTACACCCACGAAACGACGACGACGTTCAATCCGCCGAAGGCAGGGATGAAAGAAGGGGTCACCAAGGGAGCAGCGCAGTGGACCGGACCGTGCACAGCCGGCATGAAGGCTGGTGACATCGTTATGTCGAACGGAATGAAGTTCAACGTCAACGATTACAAGGCGGCAGGCAGGAAATGAGCGAGGAGCTACGCCAAAAACTGGTCCGCAACATCGATGACGCCGATTGGCGTACCGAGGAGCCTCGCTCGCCGTTGTACGAGGGGGTTCGGTCGGGAAGTGTCATTGGTGGGCGGGTGCCTGGTACGGTCGCAAAAAAACTCGGCGCTTCGGTCGATATCGTGCCGCCCGGCAAGATCACGTGCCCGTATCACTTTCATTACGCGCAGGAAGAGATGTTCATCATTCTTGAAGGCGAGGGCACCTTGCGAGTGGCGGGCGAAATGATTGCGGTGCGCGGCGGCGATGTGATCGGCATTCCGGCCGGGCCGGAGTATCCGCATCAACTGATCAACACATCGAATGCGCCGATGAAGTATCTGTCGATCAGCACGAAGGAGTATCCGGAAGTTTGCGAGTATCCCGACTCCGGCAAGTACATGGCGTTCACGCCGGTGGCCGGGCCGCTGCTTGAGAAAGGCCGGATGCATCGGCCTGCGACGGACCTCGACTACTGGGACGGCGAGCCCTGACTTTTTGCAAGTTGTGCGCGGCTCACGAGCCAAACCAATATCAATACCGGCACGCCAAGCCAGGCCGTGCTTTGAAAAAACGCGACATAGCCGTAGGCATCGACAAACGCGCCTGAAAATCCGGCGATGAATTTCGGCAGTAGCAGCATGACCGATGAGAACAGCGCGTATTGCGTAGCCGAGTAGGCGACGCTTGTGAGGCTAGACAAGTAAGCGATGAACGCGGCCGATGCGATGCCCGCCGATAAATTGTCCGCCGATATCACGAAGATCAGTCCGGTCAAGTCGTGCCCTCGCGTGGCAAGCCATGCGAACAACAAGTTTGAGGCGGCCGACAGCGCCGCGCCGAGGAATAGCACTCTCATCACGCCGAAGCGCAAGGCGAGCACGCCACCGATCAAGGCGCCGACCAGCGTCATGACGATGCCGTAGAACTTCGAAACGGCCGCTACTTCTTCTTTCGAATAACCCATGTCAACGTAAAAAGGATTGGCCATGATGCCGAGCACTACGTCGGAAATCCGGTACAGCGCGATCAGTGCGAGCAACAGCAGCGCCTGCCAGCGATAGCGCCCGATGAAATCGGCGAAGGGGCCGATCACAGTGACTTCGATCCAGGCGAGTGCCCGTGCGAGGGGCACGGAAATGCCGCGCTCGATGTGCAATCGATCCGCCAGAGCGCGCTCCTCCAGCGCAATCGCGGCCTGCGCCAGGTTTGCCACGGGCTCAGGCACCAGCAACACCGTGATCACGCCGACGACCATTGACGCAGCCATCACCAGATAGGCAACCGTCCACGCCGAGGCGACATACCCGGCGACGCCTTCGTCCGCCGCCAGCGCGGCGATCCACAGCACGCCGGCGCCGGCCCAGATCATCGCCATTCGGTATCCCGTCTGGTACGTCGCCGCGAGCGCCGCCTGCTTGTCGACTGCAGCCGATTCAATGCGGTAGGCGTCGAGCGCGATGTCCTGCGTAGCCGATGCAAAGGCCACGACCAGCGCGCACCAGACCAGCGGCTGCAGGCCGGCCAGCGGGTCGGCCAGTGCCATCCCGATCAGCCCGCCGATGATCGCAACCTGCGACGCCAAGATCCAGCTGCGCCGGCGCCCGAGTACGCGTGTGAGCAGCGGCAGCGGCAGGCGATCAACCAGCGGCGCCCACGCCCACTTGAATCCGTATGCGAGGCCGACCCAGGTCAGATAGCCGATTGTCGTGCGATTGATGCCCGCCTCGCGCAGCCGGAACGACAGAGTGCCGAGTACGAGTAGCAGCGGCAAGCCGGCGGCAAAGCCCAGGAACAGCATGCGCAGGGTGGCCGGCTCGGCGTACACGCGCAGCGCATCGCGCCAGCGACGGCGCGGGGTCGATTCAACGCCGGTGAAGGGTTCGTTCACAAGCGCCCGGTGTACGCAATGGTCAGCGGCGCGTGGTCCGAGAAGCGTCGCCTGACGTAAATCTCCGCGGTGCGCGCCCGTCTTGCAATGCCAGGCGTCGCGATTTGATAGTCGATGCGCCAACCGACGTTGTTGGCATACGCCTGGCCGAAGTTGCTCCACCAGGTGTAGCGCTCCGGCCGCGCATCGAGCGTGCGAAAGACGTCGACCCAGCCGTGTTGCTCGAACACGCGCGAAAGCCAGGCACGCTCTTCGGGCAGGAACCCCGAATGTTTTTGATTGGCGCGCCAGTTTTTCAAATCGATTTCCCGGTGCGCGATGTTGATGTCGCCGCACACGATTAATTCGCGGCCGCTCGCGGCCAGTTGTTCGAGGTGCGGCAGAAACTCCGCCAGGAATCGGAACTTCGATTCCTGCCGGTGCGGGCCCGACGAGCCCGACGGAAAGTACACCGAGATCACCGTCACATCCTTGAACTGTGCCTCGACGTAGCGGCCCTCGGCATCGAACTCCTTGGAGCCGAAGCCCAGCCGAACTTCACGCGGGTGTTTCACCGAATACAGCGCGGTGCCCGCATAGCCGCGCCTGCCCGCGCAGGCAAACCATGCTTGCATGCCGCGCGGCCGAGCCTGCTGCGGAATGTCGCACTCATCGGCCTTGACTTCCTGCAGGCATACAACGTCGGGCATCGAGCGCTCGATCCACCGGGTAAGACCTTTGCGTGTCGCCGCACGGATGCCGTTGGCGTTAAGCGTTGTTATACGGAACATGGCAAACGAGGGAACGGACTGAGCTAGGCCGAAAAATCACGTCAATTTTGGAGGTTTGACGCGGGCGCATGCGGCAAAATCCCTGCAGTCGACATTGGGCTAGGGTATACGCATCGGTCGTTTGAACTAGCCGACAGGTCTTACGTGGAACATCTGCAACGACAATTTATCGAGTTTGCGCTGGCCAGCAAGGTGCTGTCGTTCGGCGAATTCAAAACCAAGGCGGGTCGCTTATCACCCTACTTTTTCAACGCTGGCATGTTCAACCGAGGCGCTACCTTGGGCCGGCTCGCTCAGTTTTACGCGCAGACGCTGCTCGCGATGCGCGCACAGGGACGTGTTGAATTCGATATGTTGTTCGGCCCGGCCTACAAAGGCATCACATTGGCATCGGCCACCGCGGTGGCGCTCGCCGGCCTCGGCGTCGACGTGCCGTTCGCTTTCAACCGCAAGGAGGCCAAGGGCCATGGCGAAGGCGGCGTCATCGTCGGCGGCCCGCTCGCTGGGCGCGTGGTCATCGTCGACGACGTGATCACCGATGGTGCGGCCAAGCGCGAATCGGTCGAGCTGATTCGCGCGCACGGCGCTACGCCGGTTGCAGTGCTGATTGCGCTGGACCGCGCTGAACGGGCGGCGGGCGCTGCTGGAAGCGGTGCCAAGCTGTCGTCGCAGTCGGCGGTTGCCGCGTTTGAGCAGGAGTTCGGCATTCCGGTGTTATCGATTGCGAGCTTCGGCGACCTGATGCAGTTTCTCGATTCTGATGCACCCCTCGCGCGGGATGCGCGTGCCTTTCGTTCCGCTATGGAACAATATCGGGCTGACTATGGAGCGTGATTCGGTAAGTGATTTCATGCGAGCCGGGCGGCGCGGCCGCCCGGCATGGCTGACCGCGCTTGCGTTGAGCGCGTGCATGCTGTCGAGCGCGGCCGCG
>JBGSWX010000572.1:0-3703 GCA_041751695.1 Burkholderiaceae bacterium
GCCCAGCGAGCGTGCGAGGCCCGATACATCGCGCATCGCGAGCCGATCCAGTTGCTCGGTGACGATGCGCTGTGCCAGGCGATGCACGGCCTGCCTGGCAGGGTCGCCGTCTTCGCGCAACTGCAGCAGTAAACACTCGCGTAAATCGCGCGCCCCAACGCCGGCCGGCTCCAGTGACTGCACCAGCTTGAGCGCAATCAACATCTCGTCGTCATCGGGCTCCGGATCGAGCCCGGACAATGCCTTTAACTCTTCGAGCTCGACGCGCAACAAGCCGTCGTCGTCGAGCCCGTCGATGATCGTCGCCATCACGGCCCGATCACGCGGGGACGCTTCAAGCCACTTGGACTGCGCCAGCAAATGATCACGCAGCGACAAGCTCGCCGGGGTGATGTCGGAAAAGTCGAAGTCGCCCTCACCGCCGTTGCTGCGCGAGGGCGTTCCGTACTGCGACCAGCTATCGCCTTCCCATGCAGCTTCGGTTGGCGTCTCGGCGGGCGTTGCCGCGCCATCGGACGCGGCGGGCGCTCCGTCAACGGCCGGTGAATCGACGTTGCCTTCGGTCGCAGCGGGGGCTTCGGGCTCGACTTCGTCAGCCTCCAGGAACGGGTTGTTGCCCATCGCCTGATTGACTTCCAGTGCAAAGTCCAGCGAAGACAGCTGCAGCAGGCGCACGGCCTGTTGCAGGCGGGGCGTCAGGGTTTGATGCTGACGCTGTTCGTGTCGGATTACCGGGGCGTTCGTCAAGAAGAGGCCTTTCGCGTCTGATTTGAAATGAACAGCAGCCGCATCGATCAGCAGAGTGCGCGATTGCTAGAGAATGAGTTGAAATGGAAGCGGACGGCGCCGGTCGGCAAGTCATGGGCAAGTGCAAGAGGGCACTAAGCAAGGTGCGTGCCATCTTGAGCGATAGCCCTCGCGGCCGCCCGCTTGTCTGCGCAGACTGCGCGCCGCGTTACGCACTATGAATCGCCGGCGGAAGGCTTGCGTATTTTGACCACGCGATCAAGAACCTGTGCGCTTTGATTGCGGCAATCGGTGTCCTGCTGGCCGCTTTGCACATCGTCAAACGCCTGCTTGATCAAAGGGCGCGGTGCATTCGGCGGCTCGGGCGCGGACTCGTCGCGTTCATTGGGTTGCGCCAAAGGCCGCTGCGAATCTTCCCGCTGCTCGGCGCCCGATGGGAAACGCCTGGCTGACTTGGCAGCATGCTTCTTGCCCGGGCGCGGTGGCCATCGCAAACGATCGCCTCGTATCGGCATGGACGTTCTCCCGCATTGACGTTCTCCAGTACACGTGAACAGGCAGTTTGCGTGCCGTGCTTGACGCCGCACAGGCACGCATGTTGCAACGCCAAGCATGCGCGGTCGTAATGCCGCGCATGCCCGTCCACAACTACTGAGGGAACACAAATGAAGAGAGTACTAGTTGCCGCCATGGTGGCGCTGGCCGCCGTCTACAGCTCGGGCTGCTCTGTGGCCAGCGGCCAAAGATCGGTGGGCGACGTGGTCGATGATTCAACGATCACCACGCGCGTCAAGGCACGCTTCGTCGAAGACAAGATCGTCGCGGCGACCCGCATCAGCGTAGAGACGCTCAAGGGCGTGGTGCAGTTGTCGGGGTTTGCGGTCAGTGAAGCAGAACGCGGGCGCGCTGCCCAGATCGCGGCGTCGGTACCCGGCGTGAAGCAGGTGCAAAACGCGATCACGGTTCGTCCTGCCACGTAGCCGTTGTTGCAGAGGCAGGCCGAAGTACGGGCCTGCCGTTACTGCTCGGTGTCGCACCTGTGCGCTGACGGTTTTTTCACAATGGGTGGCACGTGCCGCACATACTGATCGTTGACGACGACCGCGACACACGCGAGTGGCTGGGCGAGGTGGCGCGCCGCGAGGGTTTTACAGTGGGCGACGCCGAGACGCTGCGCTCAGCGCGAGCACAACTGATGCAGTATCAGACCGACGTGCTGCTGACCGATTTGCGCTTGCCCGACGGCAACGGCATGGAGCTGGTGGCCGATCTGGATCGCGCCGCTGCAACCGAGGTCATCGTCATCACCGGCCACGCTTCTGTCGATAGCGCCGTGGAAGCCCTGCGGATCGGCGCCACCGACTATTTGACGAAACCGGTCGAGGTTGAGCGCCTGGTCAACATGCTGCGACGCCAGCCGCGCACGGTCGATTTGAAGCTCGAGATCGGTGCGCTACGGGACGAATTGCGCAGAGCAGGGCGGTTTGGTCATTTGTACGGATCGTCGGCCCCGATGCAGGTGTTGTACGACAAGATTGCGCGAGTGGCCCCGACGTCGGCCACGGTGCTGTTGATCGGCGAGAGCGGATCCGGCAAAGAGCTCGCGGCGCGCACGATTCACGATCTGTCCAAACGCCGGCGCGAGCCATTTCTCGCGATCAACTGCGGCGCGACAGCGCCGCAGCTGATCGAAAGCGAACTGTTTGGTCAAGAGAACGCCGGCTCTAACGGCGCTGACCCGCAGCATGCAGGATTTTTCGAGCGTGCCAGCGGTGGCACTATTCTGCTCGATGAGATCACCGAAATGTCGCTTGCGCTGCAGGTGAAATTGCTGCGCGTGCTTGAAACCGGCACGTTCGTGCGCGTGGGCACCACGCAGCCGATGCCGACCAACGTGCGAATCATCGCCGCGAGCAACCGGCAGCCAGGTACAGCCGTGATCGAGGGAAAATTCCGTGAAGACCTGTATCACCGTCTGAGTGTGTTTCCAATCCAGTTGCCGCCGTTACGAGAGCGTGGTGAAGATATCAAGATGCTGGCGCAGCACTTTCTCGACGAATTGAATGCAACCGAGAATTCCGCCAAGCGCTTTGCTCCGGCCGCGCTTGCACATCTGGATGAGCGCTCGTGGCCGGGCAACGTACGCGAGTTGAAAAATTATGTGCAACGCGCCTACATTCTGGCCGATGCAATGATCGACGGCGGTGCCGAGCCTCACTCGGCGTCGCTCAGCGCCGAAGCCGAAGATGTGATCTCCGTGCGCATCGGAACACCGCTGCACGAGATCGATGAACGTGTAACGATGGCCACACTGGTGCGTTGTGGCAACGTCAAGAAGAAAGCCGCCGAGATTCTCGGGATCAGCCTGAAGACGCTTTATAACCGGCTCGAAGGCTACGGCCAGCGCGAGCGCGCCAACGTCGAGTCGAGTGCCGCGGACGCGGTTTAGCCCTGCCGCGCCCGACCGAGCGCGCAGGTCGGGTGTGACGAACCTGTAATCTTTGCTACCTACTCTTGATCAATTTTTTTACCGACGATGCCGGCACATACCGGGTCACAGACTGAGCGGACGCGCGCGCCGTTTGCGCTCAAGGTCGTTGCGTTAGTCGCATTGGTATTTCTGCTGGAACGTGCGCGCGAGGTCGTGCTGCCGGTAGCGATCGCAGTCATTCTGACGTTTCTTCTGGCCCCGCTGGTACGCGGGCTCCGCAGTCGCGGCTTGAACGATGCACTGGGGGCTGCGGTGGTTGTCTTTGGGTTGCTGTTGATGTTGGGGCTGCTGGCCAGCCGGCTGGTCGCGCCGGCCAGCGAGTGGATTGCGCGCGCGCCCACATCGATGCAGCAGCTGATCGATTCGTACGAAAGGTTTCGCAACTCAGTGCCTTTCATGGCGCCGCCGCAGGTGGCGCTGCGGCCCGCGGTTACCGTCAGAGGACGCCAGGCGGCCGAGATCGTG
>JBGSWX010000573.1:0-4082 GCA_041751695.1 Burkholderiaceae bacterium
TGGGTGTGGATGTCGACGAAGCCCGGCGCGACCCAGCGGCCGTGAGCAGCAATCTCCTGCCGCGCGGGTCCGGACAACGCGAAGCCGATCTCCGCAATGCGTCCGTCGTGGATCGCTACGTCGGCCGTCACAGGTGGCGTCCCGCGGCCGTCGAAGACGAGCCCGCCTCGCAGCACAAGATCGAACACGCCGCGCTCCGCCGCTACGCCCTCACTCCGCGTCGACGTAGCAGGAAGCCGATAGCTAATCCAATCGCGATGCCGATCGCGCCGGTAATCAATGCCCACTTCTGTACAGCCTGCTTCGCCGCGTCGAGCACCGGATTGTCGAGCAAGTTGGCGGAGAAATGCACCGACACGAGCTTCCAGGTGTCGCCGTCCTTTTGCACGCCCGCGCTCCAGCGCGACTTCATCTGCCGCACGTCGCCGTCGTTGAACGTGTAGCGATCGTCCGAGGTGCCGAACGACACAGCCGAGTTGTCGTCCAGGAAGCGCGTGAGGTCATCGGCCACCGGCTTGGTCTCGATCGATCTCAGCACCGCGTCCTTGCCTTCGAACAGGCCATTCCAGTACTGCTTGAATTCGGGCAGGCCGCGCAGCTTGCGATTGTCGACGGTCACGACGGTGAAGTCGGGGTGCAGGTACGGCGCCATGATGTCCAGCTTGCGCGTATTCAGCGCTTCGGCGCCGCGCTTCATCAGCTCGCGCAGCTGGTCGTGGTCGGCCTTGCGTTGTTCCTGTGCCGTGGCACTCGTCACGGCAAGCAGTGCCATCGCGAACGCGAAAAGCCAAATCTTCGCGCGGGTCATCATCATTTTCTCTCTCCCTCGTTTAATTCATGCGCCGCTGGCTTATAGAGTTGAACCCAACGCTGGTCCACGATAACGTGCCACGTTGCGCTCCACAAGACCAGAGTTCCTTCCTTGCGCCGGCCGCCGCTGCAATCGATCACTTTGCTTAGCATGGCGCTGTTGCCGGCGATGGGTCGCGTACGCACGCTATATCGCGCGTTAGGCTGCAACAACTCATTGTGCGAATCTCGTCAATATCTGAATCTCGGGTTCTGGGATCATGGCGTCGATTCGCTCGATGTGGCAGCGGAAAATCTTGCCGTACTGGTGAGCAATGCGGCCGGTATCGGCGCGCACGACTTTGTGCTCGACGTGGGCTGCGGCTTTGCCGAGCATGACATGCTGTGGTCTTCGCGTTTCGCACCTCAGGGCGTGGTCGGCCTCAATCTCAGCGTGGAGCAATTGCAGATGGCTGCGCGTCTCTTCCCCGATCGCCAGCGCGCGCGAGTCTTTCTGCTCGCGGCGGATGCGGCACGCTTGCCATTCGCAGACGCGAGCTTCGATGCTGTGCTGGGCGTCGAATCCGCGTTCCATTTTCGTCCACGCACCGCGTTCCTGCACGAAGCGGTTCGCGTGCTCCGCCCTGGCGGTCGGCTTGCATTGGCGGATCTGTGCGGCGTCGATCGCCGCCTGACACTGAAGGATCGGCTCGCAGAAATCATCGGCGGCGCGTTCTGGCAGATTCCGAAGGAAAATCTTGTGCCGCGGGCGGTCTACGCCGAGCAGCTGCGCGCGGCCGGTTTCGTCCGCGTGGCCGTCGACTCGATCTGGCACCATGTTTATCCACGCTTCGCCGACTATGCGCGCCGCCGCCTGCATGCGCCGGATATCCGGGCACGGCTGTCGCCGGTGTTCCGGCGGATGCTTCTCGCAAGCCTGGGCGCGCGCCGCAAGCTTGACCCCGAAGCGATGGACTATGTGTTGGTGTGCGCACGCAAGCCCAACGCCGCGGCGAACTGATAATGGCGCACGATCTAGTCGTGGCATTGATCGTCGGGCTGCCGCCAGTCACGTTCGTCGCACTCGCGCTGGCCGAAAAATGGCTACCGACGGTACCCGGCCGCGGACGGGAGACGGGCGCCGACATGCTGGCTAACCTCAGCGGCTTCGCCATGCAGGGCGCGCTGATTCCGGGGCTCGCCTACGGAATCAGTGCGATCGTGCTGCCGCAGCTCGCGCCTAGCGCCGAAGGAATCCTGAGTCTCAATTTCTTTGGCGCATTCATGATGTGCTTCGTCGGCGTCGATTTTCTCTACTACGGTCAGCACGTCGTCTTCCACCGCATCCGTGTCCTGTGGCGGTTGCATCGCTGCCACCATGCGGCGCCCAACCTTTCGGTGTGGATGACCGCGCGCAATTCGCTGCTGACGCACTTCACGCTCGTTTACCTGCTGGTCAATCCGTGGCTGGCATACCTGTCGGGATCGGTCGACGGCTATCTGCTGGCCGCGTCGCTGACCGCGAGCCTCGACCTGTGGCGCCACACGCGGCTGGCGCCCGGCCGCCATTGGTCCACCCTCGAGTGGCTGCTGATCACACCACGGCTACATCACCAGCATCACGATGCCGAGGACCAGGGCCACAATTTCGGCGCCAATTTATCGCTGTGGGATCGCATGTTCGGAACACTACGCACCGACGGCGCGTATCCCGCTTCCTACGCTGTGCGCGACGCGCCGGACACGTGGTCGCAATTAATGCATCCATGGCCGGTAGGCGGCGCGCTCGAAACGCCGCGCCGCACCTGAATCGCGGGAAGGATCACCATGCACCCTGCGCTCGCCCAACGCCAGACCCACTCGCTGCTGGATGACACCCCGACGTGCCGCCGGCTCGAGATGAATTTGCGCCGCAACGTCGAGCAGGACCACACAGCGCAGATCGACGCCTGCGCCGCGGCGTTTCGCTACGAGGCCTGCCGCGGCGAGTACTGGAACCCGGAGCCGTACTCGCTGTTGTGGGGCTCGCCGTTGTGGGAGCAGGCGAGCCCCACGCAGCGGATCGTGCTCAATCAGCTGTACTGGGTCGCCTACTACGCGCAGATCGTGTCGGCCGAGATCGCCACGATCTTCCTCAACCAAGTCGCCGCAGCCGGCATGTACAGCTTCGAGGACTTTCGCCTCGTCTGCGACAACCTCGACGTGGAAACGAAGCAGGAGCGCGCGCACATCAACGCATTCAAGAAAGTCGGTGAGGAGGTCGAGTACACGCTGTTCGGCAAACGGGTGTTCACCTACCCGATGCGCAGCCTGAACGAGCACACGATGGTGTTCGCCGACACCAGCGCGGCGCGCAACTTCTGGCGCAAGCTGCAATTGCAGGCGTTCATGCTGCTGTCGACCAGCAACGCGTTCCTCGGCAGTCAGTACTTGCTGATCCGCGGCCTGCGCACGCTGAACGGCAAGCTCGTCCAGCACCAGCTCGGCCAGTTCTACCGCAACCATCCCGAGCAGGAACGAGCGCCGGTGCCGGCAGCGATCAGCTGGTATCACTTCCTCGACGAGTCGTTTCACTTTCATACGTCGCGCGTTGTCGGGCTCGATGTGCCACGGTCGCTGCCGGCGCCGACCGCGTTCGAGCGCTGGATCGTCAATCGCGGCGTGGCGGGCTGTCAGCGCGATCACTTCAACATTTCGGTCGTGGTGAACGGCATCTTCTGGTACGACCCCGCCACCTTTCCGGCGATCTACACGCTGCTGCGTTCCACCGTATTCGGTATGGATCACGCGCAGGCAATGCAGATGCTCGCCGCGTGCTTTACGCAAGAATCCGACGGGCTATTGGCCGCGGAAAAGACGCATCGCACCGCTGCCGATTCCTACTGCGCGTTCGTCGAGCCCGTCACCTATCTCGATGCAAGCAACAAAGAAATGCGCACGATGCGGGCGAATACGCTCGAGCGCCATCTGCGGCACAACCGCCGCGCGCTCGCCCGCTTCCGCCCCACGGCGCTGCAATGAAACAGTTCCGCATCGAATTTCCCGGAACGCCATTTGCGCCGGTCGAACTGCCCGACCTCGCGAGCCTGTCGCTCAATCTCAATGTGCAGAATTCGCCGCTGCTATTCGGCTGCCGCAGCGGGCTGTGCGGCACCTGCCTGATCGAGGTCGACGCCGACGACCCGCTCTGCCCGCCCGACATCGACGAGCTGGAGACGCTCGATCTTCATGCGCCGGGCAATCCGCGCGCGCGGCTCGCCTGCCAGCTCGTGCTGTCGACGAACGTCCAGATC
>JBGSWX010000574.1:0-3876 GCA_041751695.1 Burkholderiaceae bacterium
GGCTTTTGCTCCTGCTCGCGGCGCGGCTCGTCCTTGCCGTCGTCGCCGCCATTGGGGGCGCCGCCCCGGCCCCATTGGGGATCGTTAAGCGACATCGCGCGTCAGCCGGATGCAAAAATACTGAGTGTCATTGTGGAAGCGTAACCCCTGGCTACGCTGCGCTTGGCCGGGAAGGAGCGTCTTCGCTCCATATTGTCATCGCGCCCGCATTATCAAGACTCATCGAGCGCTCGACGAATTCGACAATCGCATCTCGCAATAATTCCAACCCTGAGCCCGATTGCGCGCTGACCGAAACGGCGGCGATGTTATCACGCGCATCGCGCTCGACGGCCGGTGCGCGCCCGATCACATCGATCTTGTTGTAGATGACGATGGTGGGCACTTTGTCGGCGCCGATGTCGGCCAGCACGCGCTCGACCTCGGCCATCTGCTCGGCGCGCGCCGGCGATGCGGCGTCGACGACGTGCAGCAGCAGATCGGCTTCGGCGGTCTCATCGAGCGTCGACTTGAACGCCTCGATCAATTGGGGCGGTAGCCCGCGAATGAATCCGACCGTGTCGGAAATCACCGCTTCGATTCTCGCGTGCCCGTTTTCACCCAGGTGGCACTTGCGCGCGGTTGTATCGAGCGTGGCGAACAGCTGATCGGCAGCGTACGCGCGCCCGTGCGTGAGCGCGTTGAACAACGTCGATTTGCCGGCGTTGGTGTAGCCGACCAGTGAGATCGACACCACGTCGTTGCGCGAGCGCGCGCGGCGACGGGTGCGCCGCTGCTTTGCCGATTGCTTCAGCCGCTCGCGCAGCCGCCGCACCTTAACGCCGATCATGCGGCGGTCGAGCTCGATCTGCTTTTCACCCGGGCCGCCGGTTTTGCCGAGGCCGCCGCGCTGGCGTTCCAAATGGGACCAGCCGCGCACCAGGCGAGTCGACAGATGCTCGAGTTGCGCCAGTTCGACTTGCAGCTTGCCCTCGCGGCTCTGCGCGCGCTGCGAGAAGATGTAAAGAATGAGCGCCGTGCGGTCGAGCACCCACAGATTGAGCGCTTGTTCCAGATTGCGCTGCTGCGCCGGAGACAGCGCCACATCGAAGATGACCAGCCCGGCGTTGGCAGCCGTGGCCTCCACTTTGAGCTCTTCGACCTTGCCGCTCCCGATAAAGAACGCCGCATCGGGTCGATCCCGCCGCACGGTGAGCACCGCCGCCGGCACGATGTCGGCCGAGACCACGAGCTGCTTCAGTTCCTCGAGCGCATCGGGATCTTCGCGCCGCTTGACCGCGACGCTCACCAGCAGCGCACGCGTAGCCTGCTGCGCGCGCTCGGAATCAACCTGAAAGACGCTCAGGCTTCGGGCTCCGGAGCCAGATTGACCGGACGAGCAGGCACTACCGTGGAAATGGCGTGCTTGTAAACCATCTGCGTCACGGTGTTGCGCAACAGGACCACGTATTGATCGAACGATTCGACCTGGCCCTGCAGCTTGATGCCGTTGACCAGATAGATCGACACGGGAATGTGCTCTTTGCGCAGCGCATTGAGGAAGGGGTCTTGTAGTAATTGCCCTTTGGCAGTCATTTTTTCTCCAGCGTTTTTGACACGCTTGTTTGTGTGCGGTTCGTTGCACCCATTTTTCAAATTTCAATGTAAAGCAAAAGACGCGCCTTGGCCAATGAGCGCGCGCGATGTTCTACTCAGCGTACGGGTTTCTGCTAGTTCGAAACTCCACTCGCAGCGGAGTTCCGGTCAGCTCGAACTGCTCGCGAAACTGGCCCTCGAGATAGCGCCGATAGTTATCGGGCACGTGGCTCAACGAATTGCCGTGCACAACGATGATCGGCGGATTGTGACCACCCTGATGCGCATAGCGCGGCTTCGGTCGAAAATGGCCCGAACGCACCGGTTGCTGGCGCGCCACCGCCGCCAGCAGCGCGCGCGTCAGTTTAGGCGTGGGCAATTTTGCGAAGGCTGCGCGGTACGCTTCGTTCACCGAGCGCATCATCGGCTTTAGCCCGGTGCGCCTGCGCGCCGAGATCTGGTGAAAGCGCGCCCAGCGCAGAAAATGAAGCTTGCGCTCGATTTCGTGCGTGATCCGTTCGCGCTGATATCGATCGAGCCCATCCCATTTGTTGACCGCAACCACCATCGCGCGCCCGGTTTCGAGCACGAAGCCGGCAACGTGCGCATCCTGATCGGCAATCTCTGAGGCAGCATCGAGCAACAGGACGACGACGTTGCTGTCGGCAATCGACTGCAGCGTCTTGACCACTGAAAATTTTTCGATCGTTTCAAACACCTTGCCGCGCCGGCGAATGCCCGCCGTATCGATCAACGTGAACAAGCTGCCGTCGTAGTCGAACTCGATCTCGATCGAATCGCGCGTGGTGCCCGGCTGATCGAACGCGATCAGCCGCTCCTCGCCAAGCAATGCATTGATCAAGGTCGACTTGCCGACGTTGGGACGGCCGACGACCGCGACTCGAATGCGTTTGCCCTCGGCAGGCTCGTCGGAATCATCAGAGCCCTCTTCGACAAACGGCGTGAGCGCGATTTCCATCAGCTCGCGCACGCCGTCGCCGTGCGCGGCTGCGATGAGCCACGGCTCGCCGAGGCCGAGCTCATGAAATTCGGCAGCGGCCTGCTCGGTCAATCCCTCGGCCTTGTTAACCGCCAGTACGATCGGCCGCCCTGCAATTCGCAAGCGCGCGGCGATGCGAGCGTCCTGTCCTACCAGACCCTCGCGCGCGTCGAGCACCAGGATCACCACGTCGCATTCGGCGATCGCCTGTTCGGTCTGCGCCGCCATTTCGCGCACGATGCCTTCGGCATTCACCGGCTCGAAGCCGCCGGTATCGATCACGATGTAGTCGCGCGGGCCGATCCGACCTTCGCCGTAGTGCCGATCGCGAGTCAGCCCGGGAAAGTCGGCGACCAATGCCGCGCGTGTGCGCGTCAGGCGATTAAACAATGTTGACTTGCCGACGTTGGGCCGCCCAACAATCGCAACAACGGGTTTCATAAAGAATCAGTCGCCGGCGCGTAAGCGCCGGCTTCTATTCCGCAACTATTAACACTACCGATCCGTCACGCGCTTGCACGAGCGCGCCGCCGCCGAGTGCTCGCGGCGTGGCCACGATCTGGCTTCCGAGCGGAATGCGCCCGGCGAATGCGCCGTCGTCGGGCGCCAGAAAATGCACGGCGCCAGCAAAATCACCGACTACTACGGCGCGGCGCAACGCGAGCGGCGCCGATAAATCCCGGTGCAGCAGCTTTTCCTGCTTCCACGCCGTCGAGCCCGCCGCACGATTGAACGCGACCACGTTCGATTTGGAATCGACTATGTAGACGCGACGGTCATCGCCCGCCGGGCCGGCAACGGCCGAAACTTCGCTGCCCCATCGAAGACTGCCCGTGACTGCATCGACGCATGCGACGCGTCCCTGATACGACGCCGCGCACACTTCGTTGCCGATCACCAGCGGGGCGCCGACGACGTCGGTCAGCCGTTCGACCTCGGTAGCACCGCGCGGCTCGGACACCGGAATGTCCCAACGCACAGCGCCGTTGTTGCTGCCCAATGCCACCAGTCGGCCCCCGGGAAAGCCGGCAATCACCAGATCGCCCGCATAAACGAGCTCGGTCAAGCCGCGCAGCGTTAGCGGAATCGTGGCGCGCTGATAAGTCCAGCGGCGCTTGCCGCTCGCTGCGTCGAGCGCGGTGATTCGATAGTCGGTCGAGCGCACGATGACGAGGCCGCGACCGACCAGCGGCGGCGACCGCATTTCTCCGCCGACCTGAGTGCGCCACAGTTCTTTGCCGTCGGCACCGAGCGCGATGATTTCACCGCGCACGCTCGCCACGGCAACGGTGAAGCCGTCG
>JBGSWX010000575.1:0-2039 GCA_041751695.1 Burkholderiaceae bacterium
GCGCCGATCGCGCCATCGGCGATCAGTCGCGCGCGCGGCGGCCGATGGCTATACGCTCCTGATGTCGAACACGACGCCGATTTCGTTGTCGCCGTTCATGCTGAGCCCTCCGCCGTACGACTCGGTGAAAGGCTTCACACACGTGGCGCTGGTCGCGATCGTGCCCGACGTCGTGATGGTGCATCCGTCCGTGCCAGCAAAAAATCTGGCGGAGCTGACCGCGTGGATCAAGGCGCAGACCAAGCCGGTCAGCTACGGCTCGGGCGGCATAGGCTCGATCGGCCACATCCTGGGTGAGACGTACAAGAAAGAAAACAACCTGAACGTCGAGCATGTCGGTTACCGCGGCAGCGCGCCAATGCTCACCGATCTGCTGGCTGGAACATTGAGCTTCTCGTTCGACACGCTGCCGCAAAACGTGCCGCACATCAAGGCCGGTACGCTGCGCCCGATTGCGGTGACCTCGAGCACGCGCGCAGCGATTCAGCCGGATGTGCCGACGGTCGTCGAAGCCAACATGCCGAAGCTGGTGGCCGAAAACTTCATCGGCATCTCGGCGCCTGCGGGTTTGCCGCCTGCCATCACGCAGCGGCTGAATGCGGCCGTGCAGGAATCGCTGGACGATCCTGCGTTTGTCAAACGGCTTGCAGATCTCGGCATCTCGGTGCGCAAGATGTCGTCGGCGGAGTTCACGCGCTTTGTCGAGCAGCAGGTTGAAGGGTGGGCACCTGCGGTGAAGGCTTCCGGCGCAAAGCTTAATTAGTAGCGCTATGCCGGGCGTGTCGATTCACGTGGTCGATGTCGCGCGTGGCGTGGTGGCGGCCGGAATGCGGGTCGAGTTGCATGCGCTGAAGCCGCGCGCGCGACTGATCGCCGATGGCGCGATCGGCGCCAACGGCGTGCTCGCGCATTCGGCACTCGGCGCGCGCTTTGTTCCTGGCGAGTACGAAGCGCGCTTTCAAGTTGCGGAGTTTTATCGCACTGCCGGCGTGGCGTTGCCCGCGCCGCCGTTTCTCGACGTCGCGATCTTTCGCTTCGGCATTGCCGACCCTGAGGCGCACTATCACCTGCCGATGAAGCTTACGCCGTGGGGCTTGTCGTGCTTTCGTGGGGGCGCGTGAGTAAACACGGATCGCGATGAGCGATCGCTCTTACCCGCGCGACCTGCGCGGCTACGGCCGCAATCCGCCGCACGCGCATTGGCCTGGCAATGCGCGCGTCGCGCTGCAGTTCGTGCTGAACTTCGAGGAAGGCGGAGAGAACTCCGTACTACATGGCGATCCCGCGAGCGAGCAGTTCCTCTCCGAGTTGTTCAGCCCGCCAGCGTTTGCCGCACGCCACCTGTCGATGGAAAGCCTCTACGAGTACGGCTCTCGTGTCGGCGTATGGCGCATCCTGCGCGAATTCGAACGGCGCGCGTTGCCGCTCACGGTATTCGGCGTGTCCATGGCGCTTGAGCGCAGCCCCGAAGTCACTGCGGCCTTCGTCGAGCTCGGTCACGAAATCGCCTGTCACGGCTGGCGCTGGATTCACTACCAGGACGTGGACGAGGCGACCGAACGCGAACACATGCGCCGCGGCATGCAGATCATCGACAAGATGACCGGGAAGAGGGCGCTGGGCTGGTACACCGGCCGCGACAGCCCGAACACGCGGCGACTGGTGGCCGATGACGGCGGTTTCGAATATGACAGCGATTGTTACGGAGACGAGCTGCCGTTTTGGCTGAGGGTGAAGAAGACCGACGGTGCGCTCGCGCCGCATCTCATCGTGCCGTACACACTCGACTGCAACGACTCACGCTTCGCACTGCCGCAGGGCTTTTCTCATGCCGATGAGTTCTTCGAGTATCTGCGCGATGCGTTCGACGTGCATTACGCCGAAGGCGACGAACGACCCTCGATGATGAGCGTGGGAATGCACTGCCGGCTGTTGGGGCGGCCTGGTCGCATGCGTGCGCTGCAGCGTTTTCTCGATCATGTCGAACGCCACGATCGCGTATGGATCGCGCGCCGCCTCGACATCGCACGCCACTGGAA
>JBGSWX010000576.1:0-1588 GCA_041751695.1 Burkholderiaceae bacterium
CAGCCATAGCCACAGCCGCTGGCGGCCCCACGGCTCGTCCTGCCGCAGCGCCATCGATACAGCCCAATGCGGACTTTCAGCAGCGCGTGCACAAAGCGCTGCTGCGCGCAATGGATCGACGGAACCCCGGTTGGCCGCCACGTTCAACGCCGCGCTGACAGCGATGCGCTCTACACTTGGATTTCGCTTACTCCAGAGTTCGCAATGGATACCATTGACGCCCGACGCGGCGCCGTTCGTTTCCGCATAGAAAACCTGCGCGGCGCGATGCAACGCCATGGCGTTGCCGCGATTGTCGTGCCGTCGAGTGACCCGCATCTGTCCGAATACCTGCCCGCACGCTGGCAAGGCCGCGAATGGTTCAGCGGCTTTACCGGTTCGGCCGGCACCCTGGTTGTGACCGAGGGGTTTGCCGGTGTGTGGGCCGATAGCCGTTATTGGAGCCAGGCCGAAGCCCAGCTCGCAGGCACTGGAATCGAGCTGATGAAGATCGGCGGCGCCGGCAGTTCGGCTCATCTTGACTGGTTGGGTGAAAACGTGGCGCGCGGAGATAAGGTCGCCGTTGACGGCGCAGTGTTTGGATTGGCGAGCGCGCGCGCACTGGAATCGGTTCTCGAAGAACGCGGCATCGAGTTGCGGACCGATCTCGATCTGCTCGATGATGTGTGGGAAGGACGCGCTGGCCTGCCTTCGGAAGCAGTCTTCGAACATTTGGCGCCGTTCGCAGCGAGTCCACGTGCTGACAAGCTAGCGCTCATTCGCCAGCGGATGAAAACCCTCGGCGCGAGCCATCACTGGATTTCAACCCTCGATGACATCGCGTGGGTCACCAACTTGCGCGGCGCAGACGTCAGTTACAACCCCGTGTTCATCGCGCATCTGCTGATCGATGAGCGCAAGGCCGTGCTGTTTGTTGGAGAAAGCAAGGTCAGCCCCGAACTTGCCAAGCGGCTCGCGAGCGACGGTCTCTCGATTGCACCGTACGACAGAGCGATGGTCACCCTCGCAGCGCTTCCGGCCAATGCACGCCTGCTGGTGGATCCGCGCCGCATCACGCTCGGTCTGCGCAAAGCCGTGCCGTTGGGCGTGACAGTCATCGAAGCAATCAACCCATCGACGCTCGCGAAGAGCCGAAAGAATGAAGTGGAGGTCCAGCACATCCGCAACGCGATGGAGCAGGACGGTGCGGCGCTGGCGGAATTCTTCTCGTGGTTCGAATCTGCACTGGGGCACGAAACCATCACCGAAATGACGGTGGGCGAAAAAGTTATCGCAGCCCGGGCGCGCCGCCCCGGATATGTGTGTCCGAGTTTTTATCCGATTGCGGGCTTCAACGCCAACGGCGCGCTGCCACATTACCGGGCAACCGAGGATTCACACGCAACCATCTGCACACCCGGATCATCCGGAAATGGGTTACTGCTGATCGACTCCGGCGGCCAGTACGAGAATGGCACGACCGATATCACGCGCGTCGTACCCGTCGGCGAAACGACAGCTGAGCAGTGCCGCGACTACACGCTGGTGCTCAAAGGGATGATCGCGCTATCGGTTGCAAAGTTTCCGCGCGGCACTCGCAGCCCGATGC
>JBGSWX010000577.1:0-3370 GCA_041751695.1 Burkholderiaceae bacterium
GGCTCGGTGCGCGTGGGCGGCGACAAGTTCGACGAGGCGATCATCAACTACATCCGTCGCAACTACGGCATGTTGATCGGCGAGCCGACCGCGGAGCTGATCAAGAAAAAGATCGGCTCGGCGTTTCCAGGCTCCGAAGTGCGCGAGATGGAAGTCAAAGGCCGCAATTTGTCCGAAGGAATTCCGCGCAGCTTCACGATCTCGAGCAACGAGATTCTGGAAGCGCTGACCGATCCGCTGAACCAGATCGTCTCGAGCGTAAAGATCGCGCTCGAACAGACTCCGCCCGAGCTTGGCGCCGACATCGCCGATCGCGGCATGATGCTGACCGGCGGCGGCGCCCTGTTGCGCGACCTCGATCGGTTGCTGATGGAAGAAACCGGGCTGCCGGTCGTCGTCGCCGAAGAGCCGCTGACGTGCGTCGTGCGCGGCTGCGGCATCGCGCTCGAACGGATGGACAAGCTCGGAACGATCTTCGCGACGGGTTGACGTGCGCAGTACTGCGACGCTCGCTCATGTTTTTTTCGTCGCTGTTGCGTCAAAAAATCGTGTGGCTTTGCCACCGATTTTTTGCTAATCAATCGCGCAAAAGTAGGTTTGCACTTTTGCGCGCTTCCTAATGCGCGCCTTCGACACTCCGCCGCCGCTGTTCAATCAAGGTGTTTCGGCGCGCGCGCGGGTCGCGTTCTTCTCGTTTCTCGCCGTCGCGCTGATCATCATCGACTCGCGCGTGCGCATGCTTGAAGCGGTGCGCACGGGAGTCGGCGTCGTGATGTACCCGGTGCAGCAGGCGCTGCTGGTGCCGAGCCGCGTGACCGACACCATTGGCGACTACTTCACTTCGGTCAGCGACTTGACGCGCGAAAACGAGCAACTCAAGCGCAAGGAGTTCGAAACCGCGCAGTCGCTGCAGCAGGCGCGCGAGCTTGCGGTCGAGAACGAGCGGCTGCGCTAGCTGCTCGGCGCGCGCGACACGGTGGCCAACGGCGCGGTGCTCGCCGACGTGCTGTACGAGTCGCGCGATCGATTCTCGCGCAAGCTAGTGCTCAACGCGGGCACCAATACAGGCGTGCGCGCCGGCAGTCCGGTGATCGACGAAGCCGGGGTTGTCGGCCAGGTCACGCGTGTGTTCAACGACACCTCCGAAGTGACGCTGCTGACGGACAAAGATCAATCGATCCCGGTGCAGATTCTGCGCAACGGGCTGCGCGGCGTGGCCTTCGGCGGGTCCGAGACCGGCACCCTGGACATGCGCTTCATGGCGGCCAACGCTGACATCGTCGACGGCGATGTGGCGATTACCTCCGGGCTGGACGGGGTCTACCCGCCGGGATTGATGGTGGCCAGCGTCACTCGCGTCGAACGCGCGGCGAAGGACCAGTTCGCGCGCATCGTGATGGCGCCGTTGGCGGGCGTCGAGAGCAACCGGCATCTTCTGGTGCTGCTGGTCGAACCGGTGAAGCTGTATGCACCGCCGGCGGTGGTGACGCCGGCCGCGCCGCGCAAGGGCGGACGCAAATGAGTTCGAGCTCGAAAGGCGTGCGGGGCTGGCTCGGCAGCAATTTCGCGCTGCGCGCGAACGATCCGATTGAGCTCTCGGGCACGCGGGCCGGATACCAGCCTCAGTATCTGCTGCGGCCTGCCAACCCGCTGTTCATCTGGGGCTCGCTGATCGGTGCGCTGCTCATCAATCTGCTGCCGTGGGGCCGCACGCCGTTGGTGCCCGATGTGCTCGCCGTCGCACTCATCTTCTGGAATATTCATCAGCCGCGCAGAGTCGGCATCGGCGCTGCCTTCGCGTTCGGATTGCTGATGGACGTGCACGAAGGCGCGCTCTTCGGCGAGCACGCGCTCGCCTACACGCTGATCTCCTACGGCGCAATCACGCTGCATCGTCGCATCCTGTGGTTCCCGATCGGGGCGCAGGCGCTGTACGTGTTGCCGTTGCTGCTGATCGCGCAACTCGCTTCGCTGGCGATCCGGATGTGGGTCGGTGGCACGTGGCCCGGCTGGATGTATTTCGGCGAGAGCGGGGTCGGCGCGATTCTGTGGCCGCTGATTGCGTGGCTGCTGCTGGCGCCGCAACGTCGGCCGGTGGATCGGGACGAAACGCGGCCGATATAGAGCTGCGTTGCTCGTGTAAAAGCGGCAGCGCTCCACTCGGGCCGAACGGTCGGCAATCCGGTCTAGCCGAATTGGAGTCGCCGCACCTGCCAGCATTCCGCATTAATTTCGCACTGTCTCCACTATGATCCCGCGCCATGGCCTCCAGGCGCTTGTTTCGCCGCCGTCGCTCGTCTGCCGACGAACTTTCGTTCGGGCCGCGTTCGGCGGCGATGCGCAATCCGGAACGCGAGGTTCATTACTTCCGAATTCGCATCGCGGTGGCCACCGTGTTTGTTCTGCTGGCGTTTACCGCGCTCGTGGCGCGCCTAGCGTGGTTGCAGGTGGTCAAGCACGACGCCTACATGGCGCAGGCCGAACTCAATCGCATTGCGATTTTGCCGGTGGCGCCCAATCGCGGATTGATCAAGGATCGCAACGGCAAGATCATCGCGCGCAACTACTCCGCGTACACGCTGGAGATCATGCCCGACGGGTTGCGCGACTTCGAGAAAACCGTCGATGAGCTGGCGCAGGTAGTCGAGGTGCTGCCGCGCGACCGGCGCCGCTTCAAGAAGCTGCTCGAGGACAGTAAGCGCTACGACGCGATACCGATCCGCACCCGGCTCACCGACGCGGAAGTGGCGCGCTTCACCGCGCAGCGCTACCGCTTTCCGACTGTGGAGCTGCGTGCGCGGCTGTTTCGCGACTATCCGCTGGGCGAAATCGCTTCGCACATGATCGGTTATATCGGCCGCATTTCGCCGGGCGATGTGAAGCGCATGGAGGAGCTCGGCGGGCTGGCGGCGTACCACGGCACCGACCACATCGGCAAGGTCGGCATCGAGCAGAGCTACGAAGCCGAATTGCACGGCACCGCCGGGCAGGAGCAGGTCGAGATCACGGCGGGCGGCCGTGCGGTGCGCACGCTGTCGCGCACCGCGTCGGTGCCCGGCAACAATCTGGTGCTGTCGATCGACATCGAGCTGCAGAAGATCGCGGAAAAAGCGTTCGGCGATCGGCGCGGCGCGCTGATCGCGATCGAGCCCAAGACCGGCGACGTCCTGGCGTTCGTCGCAAAGCCGACGTTCGATCCGAATTCATTTGTCGACGGCATCGATCCGAAAAGCTGGGACGAGCTGAACAACGATCCGGACAAGCCGCTGCTCAATCGAGCGCTGCGCGGCACCTATCCGATCGGCTCCACGTACAAACCATTTCTGGCGTTGGCCGCGCTCGAGACCGGCAAGCGCACATGGGGGCAGGT
>JBGSWX010000578.1:0-1600 GCA_041751695.1 Burkholderiaceae bacterium
GCGAGCGCCGCGGCGGGAGCCTTTTCCTTCGCACCGCTGATGAAGAACATGTAGACGTCGCGAGGCTTGCCTGCATTCGGCTTCGGCAGCACGCGCGGCAGTTCGTCCGGCTCGTCACCTTTCGCCCACGTGCGCGCGCAAGCCGCCCAGCGGTCGAGCGCGCTCGGCGAGTAACCGCTTTTCAGCTTCGCGCTCGATCGCATCAACCTGGCGTAGACGAAGTTTCCGGTGAGGTCGGCAAACGACGGGTACTCGTCCGAATCGGCGAAAACGGTGGCCGCGCCGTACCGGCGCGCAAGCTTCAAGTACTCCGGCGTCCTGAAGCTCTCGTGGCGCACCTCGAGCACGTGGCGCAGCGCCAAGCCATCCACCTCGGTGGGCAGCAGCGTCAAGAAGGCTTCGAAGTCCTCGGGCTCGAACCGCTTGGTCGGCGCGAACTGCCAGACGATCGGGCCCAGCTTCGGTCCGAGCTCGGACAAGCCACTGCCGAGGAACAAGCCGATCGACTCCGCTGCTTCGGCGAGCACCTTGCGATTCGTTGCGTAGCGCGCAGCTTTCAGCGAGAACACGAAGTCTTCGGGCGTTTCATCGCGCCATTTCGCGAACGTGGCCGGCTTTTGCGTGCGATAAAAGGTGCCGTTCACCTCGATCGCCGTCAGCTTGCGACTCGCGTACGCCAGCTCCTTGTCGTGCGACAGGCCTTTGGGAAAGAAGTTGTCGCGCCACGGCGCATAGGTCCAGCCGCCGACGCCCACGCGCGTGTTGATTGCCTTGGCCAAAGCGTGCTTCGTGAGGAGTGTTTGTCCCGCGCAATCATCGCTCGAAACGCCAAGGGCAATGTAGTCCGCGGCCTACAGCCGTTACGGTCATCAGCCGATAGCGCGCCGATTGCCACCACCGCACGATTCACCTGTGGCGTCGCAATCGCGCGCCGATCGGGAGCGGTGACATGCAAAGCGACAGCGATTGGGTGACTGATGTGCGGCGCTGGATCAATGACCGCGCGCGACTCAGCGCGACCGATGTGTCGAGCGACCCTCGCGTCGATGTGAAAACGGCGAGCGATGGCGTGAGCGAGTTCGGCTACGAAGCCGCCGACTCCGCAGTCGCAGGAGCCTATGGTTACCCGGAACAAGCGGTGCTCAACGCCGATGGGGATGCACGATGAACTCGCCTACTTACGATCGTTCTCGGCAGGGCTGGCTCGCTCACGCCGGCTCGCAACGCATCTGGCTCGTCGTCGGCATCGTCATCGCGATCGGCCTGTTGCTGAGCTTTTACGGCGTCGTATCGGCGGTCGGTAAACGCGCCGAACAACAAAAGACGCAGGCGACCCAGCAGGCACAGGTATTCTGGCGCTGCATCGAGTTGCCCAAGGCCGAACAACGGCGGGCCTGCCATGAGCGCAATGCAAGCAGCCCCGATCGTCCGGCCATGGCGGCCGAGCCGCTATCGCCCGCGGCGCAGTTCGCCAGATTCAAGAGTTGACGCGCCCGTCGTTCAAGCCGCGGATGGTGGCGCTCGCGACGGCCAGCGGATGGTCCCGCAGGTATTGCTCGACGATGCTGCGAAAGTCTCCATCCGCGCGCAGTCCCAGCCG
>JBGSWX010000579.1:0-2177 GCA_041751695.1 Burkholderiaceae bacterium
AGCACCGCGCGCGATCTCGCACTGGTCGCGTTTGTCGAAGACGACACCGGAGTACTGCAGGCGCTGCAACTTCCGCTTGCGACCTGCAGCTAGATCCGGCCTTCTTCGACGCCGTGGCAGGCAGCCTGCGTTTTGCCACTTGCGTGCACGTAGTGCTTCAGCACCGGCACTTCGGCCCGGCAGCGCGCGTTGGCGTGCGGGCAGCGCGGGTGAAACGTGCATCCGGTGGGCGGGTTAAGCGGATTGGGTACTTCGCCGGCGACCGGTGTGCGCGCGCGGCCGCTCATTTCCAGATCGGGAATCGCGTCGAGCAGCATGCGGGTGTACGGATGGCGCGGCGTCTTGAATAACGTCGCGCGCGACGCGAGCTCGACGATCTTGCCCATGTACATCACGCCGACGCGGTCGGAAATGTGGTGCACCACTGCCAGGTTGTGCGAGATGAACAGATACGTGAGCCCGAGCTCGCGCTGCAGTTCTTTCATCAGGTTCAGCACCTGCGCTTGCACCGACACATCGAGCGCGGAGGTCGGCTCGTCGCAGACCAGAAATTCGGGCTTCGTGGCGAGTGCGCGCGCGATCGACAACCGCTGGCGCTGCCCACCCGAAAACTGATGCGGATATTTCTCCTTGTCGGCGGGCGCGAGGCGCACCTGCTGCAGCACCTCGTCCACGCGCGCGACAACTTGCGCCTTGTCCTTCATCAGTCCGTGTGCTTTTAACGGCTCGGCAATGATGTCGGCCACGCGCCAGCGCGGATTCAGGCTCGCATACGGATCCTGAAAAATCATCTGCAGCTTCTGCCGCAAGCTGCGACCCTGCGTCGAGTTCATTTCGCGCAAGTCGCGGCCGAAAAATTCCACGTGCCCTTTGGTGGGTACATAAAGCCCCACGAGCAGGCGCGCAACCGTCGATTTGCCGCAGCCCGAGTCGCCGACCAGCGACAGCGTCTCGCCGCGCTTGATGTCGAAGCTGACGCCGTCGACCGCATGCAAGATTGCCCGGCTTTTATTTTCAAGAACACGATTGAGCCACGGCGGCGAGACGTCGAAATATTTGGCCAGGCCATCGGCATGGACGATGACTTCGGAAGCAAACGACTTTCGCGCCGTCGTGGCGTCCGGCTGCAGAACGGCGCTCATGCTGCGGCCTTTCTGCCGGCCACGTCGTGCAGCCAACAGGCGGCCAGCGATGTCCCCGCCGGCAACAGATCCGGACGCTCGCGGGAACAACGCGCAAAAGCATGCACGCAGCGCGGGTGAAACGCGCAGCCGCTCGGAATCGCCGTCAGGCGCGGCATCGAGCCGTCGATTTGCGTCAGCTGCTCGGTCTCGTGCCCGAAGGTCGGGATCGAGCCCATCAGCCCGACCGTATACGGGTGCTGCGGACGATGAATCACGTCGGAGACGGGTCCAATCTCGGCAATGCGGCCGGCGTACATCACTGCAACTCGATCGGCGGTTTCGGCGATCACGCCCATGTCGTGCGTGACCAGCATGATCGCCGTGCCATGGTCGCGGCACAGCTTTTTCAGCAGCGAAATGATCTGCGCCTGAATCGAAACATCGAGCGCGGTGGTCGGCTCGTCGGCGATGATCAGCTTGGGCTCGGCGGCGAGCGCCAGGGCGATGACCACGCGCTGTCGCATGCCGCCCGAAAACTGATGCGGATAGTGATCGATGCGCCGGTCGGGCGCCGGGATGCCGGTCGATGCAAGCAGCTCGATCGCACGCGTGCGCGCTTTTGCGGCCGACATATTCAAGTGCGTGGTGATCGTCTCGGTCAGCTGCCGCCCCACCGTGTACAGCGGATTCAACGACGTCAGCGGGTCCTGAAAGATCGCGCCAATTTCGCGGCCGCGAATCTTGCGCATCTCGTCATCCGGCAGCTTGTCGATGCGCAAGCCGGATAGCCTGACTTCGCCGGCGGCGATGCGCCCCGGTGGTTCGATCAAGCCGATGATCGCAGCGCCCGTCAGCGACTTGCCGGCGCCGGATTCACCCACCACGCCGAGCACTTCGCCGGGCGCGATCGAAAACGAAATGTCGTCTACCGCGAGGAGCGTGCCGCGCCGAGTGGGAAACTCGATGCGCAGATTGCGCACCTCCAGCAGCGGCTCGGTGCTCAACTAGGAATTCCTATGCGGTGCAGCCGGCGATCGGCTCGACGTAGTCCAC
>JBGSWX010000580.1:0-1861 GCA_041751695.1 Burkholderiaceae bacterium
AGCTACATCCACGGCGGCAAGATCGGCGTGTTGGTCGACGTCGCAGGCGGCGACGCCGATCTTGCGAAGGACGTAGCGATGCACATCGCAGCGAGCAAGCCGAAGTCCGTTGACGCGACCGGGGTGGCTCCGGATCTGATCGACACCGAGCGGCGCATCGCCGCCGAAAAAGCGCGCGAGGCCGGCAAGCCCGAGGCGATGCTCGACAAGATTGCCGAAGGCACGGTGCAAAAATTCCTGCGCGAAGTCACATTGCTCGGGCAGTTCTTCGTGAAGAACGACAAGCAGACCATCGAGCAGCTCCTGAAGGCGAACAATGCGAGCGTCGAGAGTTTCGTGTTGTACGTCGTGGGCGAGGGCATCGAGAAGAAGCAGACCGACTTCGCGGCCGAAGTCGCTGCCATGGCCACCGCGCGCGCGTGACCGATAAGAGGCTGCTCAGTTGAGCGTCCACCGATGAAGGCGCCTGCTCCTGCCTACCGACGGGTTCTGCTGAAGCTCTCGGGCGAAGCGCTGATGGGCGACGATGCCTTCGGCATCAATCGCCCGACGGTCGAAGCGATGGTGGCCGATATCGGCGAAGTCGTGCGGCTCGGAGTCGAGGTGGCGGTCGTCATCGGCGGCGGCAACATCTTCCGCGGCGTTGCGCTCGGTGCCGAGGGCATGGACCGCGCCACCGCCGACTACATGGGCATGATGGCCACCATCATGAACGCAATGGCGCTGCAGGATGCGATGCGGCGTGCGGGTGTCGAAGCGCGCGTGCAATCAGCGCTGAATATCGAGGCAGTGGTCGAGCCGTACATCCGCCCGAAAGCGCTGCGTTATCTGGAAGAAGGCAAGGTCGTGATCTTCGCGGCCGGCACCGGCAATCCGTTTTTTACGACCGACACCGCCGCTGCGCTACGCGGAGCCGAAATCGGCGCGCAGATCGTCTTGAAGGCGACCCGGGTTGACGGCGTGTATTCGGCCGATCCGAAGAAAGATCCGACCGCCACACGCTATTCGACCATCACGTTCGACGAAGCGCTGTCGCGCAAGCTGCAGATCATGGACGCCACCGCATTTGCGTTGTGCCGCGATCAAAAGCTGCCGATCAAAGTGTTCAATATCGCGAAGAGCGGCGCGCTCAAGCGCGTGGTACTCGGAGAAGACGAAGGCACGCTGGTTCACGTTTAGGGGAGCCAATGAACATTGCTGATATCCAGAAGTCGACCGAGCAGAGGATGCAGAAATCGGTCGAAGCGCTGAAGCACGATTACGCAAAGATTCGTACCGGGCGCGCACACGTTGGATTGCTCGATCACATCCAGGTCGATTACTACGGCTCGATGGTGCCGCTGAGCCAGGTCTCGCAAGTCGGCCTGGGCGACGCGCGGACGATCACGATCCAGCCGTGGGAGAAGAAGCTGATTCCGGTGGTCGAAAAAGCGATTCGCGAATCCGATCTCGGGCTCAATCCGTCGACCAGCGGCGACATCGTGCGGGTACCGATGCCGCTGCTGACCGAGCAACGCCGCAAGGAGCTGGTCAAGATCGTCAAGCACGAAGGTGAAAGCGCCAAGGTCGCCGTGCGCAACCTGCGGCGCGACGCCAATCATCAGGTCAAAGAGATGCTCAAGGGCAAGGAGATTTCCGAAGACGACGACCGCCGCGCCGAGGAAACGATCCAGAAACTGACCGATCGATACGTCGCCGAAATCGACAGGCTCGGCGTCGACAAAGAAAAAGAAGTGATGACGGTGTGATGGTCGTGCAGATTGCCAGCGTGGTGAGCCGTGGGTAAGCAACTCCCTCCCGGCAACCTGACTCCCGAGGGCCGCGCACCGCGCCATGTCGCCATCATCATGGACGGCAACGG
>JBGSWX010000581.1:0-2897 GCA_041751695.1 Burkholderiaceae bacterium
ACGGCGACGCGGCGCGGCGCGAAGCGCTGGTCGCGGCGGGCATTACGCGCGCTGCCGCGCTCGTAGTCACCTACGCCGATACGCCCTCGGCGCTGAGAGTCCTGCATCACGCGCACGAATTGGTCCCCACGCTGGCCGTCATCGTGCGTACGCAGGACGATCACGATCTCGAACGACTCACGCGCGCCGGTGCGACCGAAGTGGTGCCCGAGATTCTTGAGGGGAGCCTGATGCTGGGCTCGCACGCGCTCGTGCTGCTGGGCGTTCCGCTGGCGCGCGTCGACCGGCATGTGCGCGAAGTGCGCGATCAACGGTATCGGTTGTTGCGCGGACATTTTCACAGCATCGGCGACGATGAGGACGAAATCGACGATGACGAGCACGCGCGTCTGCACTCGGTATCGATCGGGGTCGGCGCAGCCGCCGTGGGCCGGGCATTGCAGGATCTCGACCTGACAGCAATCGGCGCCGAAGTCACCTCCGTGCGACGGGGTGGCATTCGCGGCGCCGACCCGGGCCCCGAAATGCGGTTGCAGGTGGGCGATGTCGTCGTGCTGCGCGGCGTTCCAGACGCGCTCGAGCGGGCGGAACAACGGCTGCTGCAAAAGTAAAGTTCTACTGCGGGAACTTTTGATCCCGCTGCACGCAATAGCTCGTAGATGAGCAACGCGAGGGGCTCCGTGGCTTTCGATCCACCTGGGTGCGTGCCGCCGGCGTTAGCACCGCTGGCGCGCGCTGTCGGCGCGGCCGACGATATCGACGAGGCGCGCGAGCTGCAGTCGGCGTTGTTGGGCGACGAGGCGGCGTTTACCGCGCTTTATCGGCGGCATCGGGCGGCGGTCCATCGATTCGCGTGGCTCGTGACCGGCTCGGCGGCGCAGGCGGCCGACATCACGCAGGACGTGTTCGTCGAGCTGCTCAGCACTTCGAGCCGCTACGACGGCTCTCGCGGATCGCTTGCCGCCTACTTGTGCGGCATCGCGCGCTTTCGTGCCTATCGAGCGGCCGATGCACGCATGCAGAGCGTCGAAGACTTCGATGCCGTGCTTGAAGCGCACGTCGAGCCTGACGCTCCGCCGCTGCCTTCGGATCAATTGGAGCGAACGCGCGCGCTGCAGACGCTGTATGCCGCGATTCGGAAATTGCCGCCGGTCTTTCGCGACGTGTTGATTCTGGTCGAGCTGCAGGAGATGTCGTATGCGGACACGGCGGCGATTGCCGGCATCGAGCTTGGAACGGTGCGCTCGCGGCTTTCGCGCGCGAAGGCGAAGCTGGCGCAGATGTTGAACGAATGCGGGGTCAAATGATGGAAGACGGCAAAAGGCTCGACGCTTGGCTGGCAGCAGCGCGCTCTGATCTTTCTGGGCATACGCCCGATCCGCTGGCTGAGCAGCAGCTGCTGTCGCGAGTGCGTGAAGTGCGCGCGCTGCGATCGGTTGCGGCGTCGCGCCTTGTGGCGTCTCCACCGTGTGCGCGCGACATGGAACTCCGGCGTCGTTGGTTGAGTTGGCGCACCGCTGCTCTTGCGGGCGTGACTACGCTTGCTATCGGCATCGGGGTGGTGGCGTTCGCTCCTGCGGGACCGCAGGGCGAAGCCAAGGGCCCCTCGCCGTTTCTTGCGCTTGTGGCGTCGGAGGCGTTTGCCGGCGAGCGGTCGGCGTCGATCGTCTCGTCGCAGGTCTCGGGGGCTGCGCTGGCCGACTATGGGTTGCCGGTCGATCCGGCGCGGGTGGATCAGCCGATTCGGGCGGAGTTCCTGGTTTCACCGACCGGCCTGGTGCTGGCCGTGCGCTTTACCGAATGAAGGAGTTGTGATGTCGAAAATTGTTGTCGCAGCCTGCATGTTGCTGGCTTCCGTCGCCATAAGCGCGCAGACCTCCGCGCCGCCGGTGCCGCCGGTCCCGTCAGTACCACCCGCTCCACCGGTACCGCCGGTTCCCCCGTCGTTTCCGTTGCTGACCGAGTTCGGAGCCGGCGACGACATGATGATGTTCGTGTCGTCGGAGCTTGGCGGCCGCAGTGTGGTCAAGAGCGCCCCCTACGCTGCCACCGCGGTCAATGAAACGCGCCAGGTGCTCAGCGACGGCAATCGTATCGAACGCAGCTCGTCGATCAAGCTGTACCGCGACAGCCAGGGACGCACGCGCCAGGAACAGCCGGGTGGTACGGTGTTCATCAACGACGTTGTTGCGGGCAAGCGTTACGTACTGAACACGCAGCGTCGAAGCGCGCGCGAGTTGAGAGTCGTTGTTCCGCCGGTGCCGCCGGTACCTCCGGTTGCGCCGGTCGGTGCGGTCACGCCACCGCCGCAGCCCTCGAAGCCGCACTCGCAAATGAGCGCAGACGAAGCGCGCTCATGGGCCGAGGACATGCGGCGTTGGGCGCGGGAGTTCACCGAGCGGATGCGGGGCGAGCGCGACGAGCGTGGTGGTGAGCGCAGCGCGGAACGCCGAGTTATCGTCACGCGTAATTCGACCGGCGCAGAACCGCCCCGTGTCGTGACCGATCATGTTGAAGTGATTCACATGCACGATGGGCGCGCTCCAATGCCGCCGCTGCCGCCAATGGCGATGCTGCCGCCATCCGGACCGGGCGCCACAACGACTCTCGGCGCCCGTGAATTCGACGGCGTGCGCGCCGATGGCAAGAAAACGACGTGGTCGATTCCCGCGGGCCAAATCGGCAACAAGCTGCCGATCGAGATCGTGTCGGAGCGTTGGCACTCGCCCGACTTGAACCTCGTGGTTTTCTCGCGTCATGCAGACCCGCGCTCGGGCGAGCGCATCTATCGCTTGGAGAATATCAAGCGCGAAGAGCCGAGCGCGGAGTTGTTCAAGGTGCCGGCCGATTTCGAGCTGAAAACGGCGCCGGCGCCGCGCGGCGCGGAACGCAGATAG
>JBGSWX010000582.1:0-2280 GCA_041751695.1 Burkholderiaceae bacterium
GGCGGCGCGCTTCTGAATCTGGACCGCATGCTGCTGTGGTCCGAGCCGCTGGCGCGCGGCTGGAATGTCTATCTGCGTGCGCTGCGACAGGAACTGTCGTTGCCGCCGCTCGTGCGCGAGTTGGCGATATGCGTCGTCGCACGGCTCACCGGCGCCGAGTACGAATTCCACCATCACGCGCCGGAGTTGAAAAAAGCTGGCGCGACCGGCGCGCAGCTTGCATCGCTCAGTGACCCCGATGCGGCAGCAACGAGTGATTTGTTTGACGACCAGCAGCGCGCGGTGATTCGATTCGCGATCGCCAGCACACGCGACGTGCAGATTCCCGACGCGGTGTTCGATTCACTGAAGCAGCATCTGTCGCCGCAGGAAATGGTCGAGCTCACGGCGGTCACCGCCGCCTACAACATGGTCGCGCGCCTTCTCGTGGCGCTGCAGGTTCAGCCGGAGCGCTAGCCGTCAACCACCCGCGGTGATGCGGTTCTGCTTGACGATCTTGGACCAGCGATCGAGTTCTTTCTGCATGAATGATTTGAACTCGGCGGGTCCTTGTCCGGTAATGGTCATGCCTTGCGCGGCCAGCCGCTCGGCGACCATCGGATCTTTCAGCGCTTTCTGCACTTCCGAATTCATGCGCTCCACCAAAGCGGGCGGCGTCTTCGCGGGTGCGATCACACCCCAGTAGGCGAGCGCTTCGAAGTTCTTGATGCCGGCTTCGGCCAGCGTCGGCGTATCGGGCAGGCTCGGATGGCGCTTCGCGCCGGTCACGGCAATCGGTTTGACCGTGCCTGCCTTCACGTGCGGCAGCGCGAGAAACACGGTGCCGATGGCGAGCGGCATGTGGCCGGCCACCGTGTCGTTCATCAGCGGCCCGCCGCCGCGATAAGGCACGTGTGTCCACGACCAGCCGCCTTGCTGACCGGCTTGAATCATTGCAAGATGACCCAGACTGCCGGTGCCAATCGAGCCGATCGAAATTCCCTTGACGGTGCGCGCCTCGGTCATCACGTCGGCAACCTTCGAGTACGGCGACTTTGACGACGCCACCAGCGCCATCGGCGAGGTGCCGATCAAGGTCACGTGCTCCAGGTCTTTCAGCGTGTCGTACGCGATGTTCGGTATCAGGCTCGCATTGGTGCCGTGCGTATCGAACACCACGCCCAACGTGTAGCCATCCGGCGCCGCTTTAGTCACGGTGTTGGTGCCGATCGACCCCGAGGCGCCGCCGATGTTTTCAACGATGACGCTCTGTCCGATCTGCTTCGTCAACTGCTGCCCGAGAATGCGCGCGACCTGATCGACCGAACCACCTGGCGGAAACACGGCGACCAGGCGGATCGGTTTCGTCGGCCAGGACTGCGCGGCGCAGGGAGCGGCGAGCGTCGCGATGGAAAGTGCGAGCGCAACTTGGCGAACGAATGACATCGGACTGCCTCCTCTGTGGAATATGGCCAGTATCGTAGTGCAGCGCTAAAACACGGCGCCGCGCGCGTCGACCGGCCACACCGCTTCCACTCGATCATTGCGCATCGCCACGATCCAGTCATGCAGATTGACCGTGGGATCGATGTGGCCCGGAATCAGCAGCGGCCGGTCTCCCAGCGCGAGGTCAGGCCCTGCCCCGTCGCGCTCGAGCACCATGTGTTCGTCGGAAACGTTGCGCACTCTCCAACCGGCAAATGCCGGCAGCGCTGGCCCGCAGTCGGTGGAGAAACTCTTCAACCCTGCATCCAGCGTGGCGCGATCGGACCGCGCATCGTTGCGCCGGCTCATCACCGTGGTCAGGATGAACAACGATTGTTCGAACACAGGCCAACTGGGTTCCCGCTCGTTCTTCGCGTAGTCGGCGTCCATCAGCGGATAGGAGCCGGGCTGGATTTCGTTGTAGACGCCGCTGGCGGCTTCGAGCATGAACGTGCCGGTGCCGGCCCCCGTGACGATGTCGCACGGCAACCCGGCCGCAAGCAATCCCTCCTTCGCTGCTCGCGCCAGCTGGGTCGCGGTAGAAATTGCTTCCCGGCGCTCGGCGATGCTGCGCCGGTGCTGCGCATTGCCAAAGTAGGCGTGCAAACCTCGCAGTGAGAGTTGCCTGTGCGACGCGATCGTCTTTCCAAGTGCAACGACGGCAACGACTTCCGGCACACCGGCGCGGTCGTGACCGACGTCGAGCTCTATGTAGGCATCGATCCGCGCGTGCGCCTCATCGCAGGCTCGCGCAAGCGCGCCGACGGCGCGCGCATCGTCAACGCACACGCCGACCTTCGCGCCCGGATAACGCGC
>JBGSWX010000583.1:0-3572 GCA_041751695.1 Burkholderiaceae bacterium
GCCTGACGGCGGAGAAAGTCGCCGCGCAATGGAAAGTCTCGCGCGAGATGCAAGATCAATTTGCGTACGAGTCGCATCAAAAGGCAATTGCGGCGCAGAAAGCCGGCTTGTTTGCCGGCGAGATGACGCCGATCGAGATCGTCGAAAAATTTCCGCATCTGGGAACCCAGGAGCTCGACATTCGCACGCGCAGTGCGCAGCTCGACGAGGGCCCGCGCGCGGATTCGAATCTCGAAGCGCTTGCCAAGCTGCGCCCGGTTTTTGCTGCCAAGGGCAGCGTGACGGCAGGCAATAGTTCGCAAACGTCCGACGGCGCCGGCGCGCTGATCCTCGCCTCCGAGCGCGCGGTCAAGCAGTTCAACCTGACGCCGCTGGTGCGCTTCGTCAGCTTCGCCATTCGCGGTGTGCCTCCGGAGATCATGGGCATCGGCCCGAAAGAAGCGATACCGGTGGCGCTGAAGCTGGCCGGAATCAAGAAGGAAGACATCGGTTGGATCGAATTGAACGAAGCGTTCGCTGCGCAGGCAGTCGCTGTCATCAATGACCTTGGCCTCGACACCAGCAAAGTCAATCCGATGGGCGGCGCGATTGCCCTCGGTCACCCGCTCGGCGCCACCGGCGCGATCCGCTCTGCTACCGTCGTGCATGCGATGCGGCGTGACAAACTCAAGTACGGCATGGTCTCGATGTGCGTCGGCACCGGCATGGGCGCCGCCGGAATCTTCGAGCGTGTGTAGAGTCGCTTGATGGGCGTCGCACAGCGTTTCTATGATGCTTTCACGGTGCGTGACCATTACACGATGGGCTTGCTGTACGCCGAGCACGCAACGTTCAGCGACCCGGTGTTTCCGCTGCTCAATGCGAAGGGCACGCGATTGATGTGGCAGATGCTGCTGTCGCGCGCCGAAGACGATTTCGGCATCGAGGCCGACGTGCTCGAAGATGGGCCGTCGCGCGCGCGTGTGAACTGGGTCGCGCAATACACGTTCTCTGCCACCGGGCGGCCGGTGAAGAATCATATAAGCACCGAGATGCACATCGTGGCCGGCAAAATCGTGCGGCAGGAAGATACGTTCAGTTTGTGGCGCTGGTCGTCGCAGGCGCTCGGAGCGAAAGGCTCGCTGCTCGGTTGGACGCCATTGGTTCGCAACAAGATTCGCGGGCAGGCGTCGGCGGCGCTGCGCGATTACGCGCGCAAAGCGCCGGATCATAGGTAGGCCGGCTGCAATGAGCGTACGGGGCACGACCGTTAACGGTGTGGCGCGCATCGAGATTGCGCGTCCGGAAAAGAAAAACGCGATCACCGCTGCGATGTATCAGTCGATGGCCGAAGCGTTGGCGGCGGCGCACGACGACGCCGCGGCCCGTTCGATCCTGATTCACGGGCACAAAGACATCTTCACCGCCGGCAACGACCTCGAAGACTTCCTGAAGAATCCGCCGGCGGAAATGAACGCGCCGGTGTTTCAGTTCATGCAGGCGTTGGGCTACGCCGAGAAGCCGGTGATCGCCGCGGTCAACGGCGCCGCGGTCGGTATCGGCACGACGATGTTGATGCATTGCGACCTTGTCTACTGCGCGGACAATTCCGTTTTTTCGATGCCGTTCGTATCGCTTGGCCTATGCCCCGAATTTGCATCGAGCTTTTTGATGCCGCTTAACGCCGGCTATCACAAGGCCGTGGAAAAGCTGCTGCTCGGGGACCCGATTAGCGCCGACGAAGCTGTCGAAATGAAAATCGTCAACCGGGTGTTGCCGCCCGACGATGTTCTCGACTTTGCAATCAAGCAGGCCGAACGCTTTAATCAACTGCCACCCGCTTCGGTGCGCGCGACCAAGCGGTTGCTGCGTTCGGGATGGAGAACGGCGACCGAAAAGGTCATTGCAGACGAAGCCAATTCGTTCGGGCAAATGCTGCGCAGTGCCGAAGCGAAGGAAGCGTTCACGGCGTTTTTCGAGCGCAGGAAGCCGGATTTTTCGAAGTTTGCGTGATCGTCGGTTAGTCGATGCCGCTGCGCCCTGACACCACACTCGCTTCGCTAAACGCTCGCACCGGCGACAACCTGCCGGGTTGGTTTGGCGTCAAGGTGGTCGACGTAAGCGAGGGGCGGCTCGCGATGGAGCTTGTGATCAAACCGCAATTTCTGGCGCCCAATGGATACCTGCACGCCGCGTCGGTGATCGCTTTGGCCGACACCGCTGCGGGCTACGCGACCATTGCGCATCTGCCCCACGGTGCGACGAACTTCACAACGATCGAGTTGAAGTCGAATTTTCTCGGGACGGCCGTTGAAGGTAAGCTGCGCGCCGAAGTCAACGCCGCGCACCAGGGCCGCACGACCCAGGTATGGGATGCCACGGTGTCACATACCGACAGCAGCAAGACGATCGCACTGTTCCGTTGCACGCAGATGATTCTGTGGCCGAAAAAATGAACCTTGCGGGCAAGACGATTTTTGTTTCGGGAGGCTCGCGCGGCATCGGGCTGGCGATCGTCAAGCGCGCCGCCGCCGACGGTGCGAATGTCGCGATCGCGGCCAAGACGGTCGAACCGAACCCGAAGCTCCCCGGCACGATTCACAGCGCCGCGCAAGAAGTCGACGCAGCGGGTGGCACGGCGCTCGCGATCGCTTGCGACATTCGCGATGAAGAACAGGTGGCGGCAGCCGCCCGCAAGACGGCCGAGACGTTCGGCGGCATCGATATCCTGATCAACAACGCCAGCGCGATCAGCCTGACCCCGACCGAAGCGACTCCGATGAAGCGCTTCGATTTGATGTTCGGCGTCAACGTGCGCGGCACTTTTCTGTGCACGCAGGCGTGCTTGCCGCATCTGAAGCAATCGGCCGAGCGCAAACGCAATCCGCACGTCCTGACGCTGTCGCCGCCGCTGAACATGGACCCGCGCTGGTTCGCACCGCACGTGGCGTACACGATGGCCAAGTATGGAATGAGCATGTGCGTGCTCGGCCATGCGGCCGAGTTTCGACAATACGGCATCGCCGTCAATGCGCTCTGGCCGCGCACCGTAATTCAGACAGCGGCGCTGCAGATGATCCCGGGCATCAAGCCCGAGCATTGCCGCACACCGGAGATCATGGCCGACGCGGCCTACCAGGTTCTGATTTCCGACGCCGCAACGAGCACCGGCAACTTCTTTATCGATGATGAGGTGCTGAAACGGGCGGGCGTGACCGATTTGAGCAAGTATTCTGTGATTGAGGGGAGTCGTGAGCTGCTGCCCGATCTGTTCTTGTAGTGGATTCAAGAGGCGCGTCACGATTTGCTGTTCTTCCCGATGCGTTGGGCCGAGTCCCGATGAGACCTCCACTTAACCGCCTGTCTGCCACGCAGCTTGCGCGGATGCTCGCCGCGCGCGACGTCACCTGCGAGACGGTGACGCATTCGTTTCTCGATGCGATCGAGCAGCGCGAAGCCGAAGTCCGCGCCTTTGCGTGGATCGATCCAGCGCGCGCGTTGGGCATCGCGCGCGAGCTCGATCGAGGCTCGGCACGCGGCCCGTTGCACGGGCTGCCGGTCGCGGTCAAGGATGTGATCGACACGGCCGGCAT
>JBGSWX010000584.1:0-2172 GCA_041751695.1 Burkholderiaceae bacterium
TTCAGACCCGTCGATGACTGATGTGGAGAAGCTGAATTGGCTTGTGCTCGGCCGGCCGCCGGGTGCAGCAGGCGACGGAGGGCAGGAGCGCGCGCTGCTTTCGGCGGCGGCAAGCGCCTTGTTTGCCGGCCAGGGCGACAGCGCCAGCGCGAGCTTGATGCGCTCTTTTGGTATCGATGAAATCAGCCTGCGCCCCGGGCAGGACAGCTCGTCGATCCTGCCACGCGAGACCGTCGCGGGCACCTTGCGCAGTGCCACCGGCACCACTGCAGCGAGCGACTTCGTTGCGATCGGCAAGCGCATCAACGACGATTTGTACCTGACGTTCGAGCAGGCGATCTCGGGCGCCGCCACCTACGTCGCGCTGAATTATCAAATCAGCCGGCGCTTGTCGTTGATCGGGCGCGCCGGCACGACGACCGCACTCGATCTGGTGTACTCGCTCGCGTTTGATTGATCGGCCGCACGCACGTGACATTTGCTCTCTGGTGCGCCGTTATCGGCGTGTTGCTGATCACGATGGCGTTGGTCGGGTCTTTGCTCGAGCGGCTGCCGATCTCCACGGCGATGCTTTACCTCGCCGTGGGTTTCGGCCTTGGGCCCGCCGGCTTCGGCCTGCTGGACGTCGACCCTATCGCGCACGCGGAAGTGATCGAGCGGCTGGCGGAAATCGCGGTACTCATTTCCCTGTTCGTCACCGGCCTGAAGTTGAGCGTGCCGCTATCGGATCGCCGCTGGATGGTGCCGCTGCGACTGGCTCTTGTCTCGATGACGCTGACGGTTGCGCTGATTGCTGTCACCGGCGTACTCGCGCTGGGACTGTCTGTCGGGGCAGCCGTATTGCTGGGCGCGATCCTCGCTCCGACCGATCCAGTGCTAGCCTCCGATGTGCAGGTCGAAGATGCGGCCGATCGCGATCGATTGCGATTCGGCTTGTCCGGCGAAGCCGGCTTGAACGACGGCACCGCCTTCCCGTTCGTGATGCTCGGCCTCGGCTTGCTCGGGCTGCACGAAATGGGCGCCGGCGGCTGGCGCTGGATCGCCGTCGACGTGATTTGGGCGATCGGCGGCGGTTTGCTGATCGGAGGCGCTCTTGGGTGGCTGGTGGGCAAGCTGGTCATCTATCTGCGCGTCCATCACCGCGAGGCGATCGGACTCGATGAATTGCTCGCGCTGGGATTGATTGCGCTGGCCTACGGCGCAGCACTCCTGGCGCATAGCTACGGATTTCTCGCGGTGCTTGCGGCCGGCCTGGCGCTGCGGCGCATCGAGGCGCAAACCGACGATAAAGCCGTGCTGCACGACGCGCTCCAACAAGCGTCGAAAAAAGCTGAACCCGAAAACGAAAAACTCGAGGCCGAAGAAGTAGTGGCCTCCGATCCCGCACACGCCGCGGCCTACATGACGCACTCGTTGCTCGGTTTCAACGAGCAGCTCGAACGCATCGGCGAAGTCGCTGTGGTACTGGCGATCGGCGCCATGTTGTCCTACGTCATGCTTGTGCCCGACGTGCTCTGGTTCGTGCCCGTACTGTTCCTGCTAATTCGCCCGCTGTGCGTTTGGTCAGGACTGCTCGGCTCGCGCTCCTCGCCCGCGCAACGCGGTTTGATGTCATGGTTCGGCATCCGCGGCGTCGGCTCGATCTACTACCTGATGTATGCAATCAACCACGGGCTGCCGGCGTCGATTGCCGAACAGCTCGCCACCATTACGCTGGTCGTCGTCGCAGCTTCGATCGTGGTGCACGGCGTCTCGGTGACGCCGCTGATGCGCCGCTATACGCGCGTCAAAGACCAGGGGTGAGCCCGATGCACTCTTTGAATCCGCGTGCCGTCGTCAAGCAAGTGCCGTCCGCGGCCGTCCTACCATCGGCACCAGCGGCTTTATCTGACGCCGCTTGACGTCCTCGGTTGGCGTCGCGGCGCCGGGGTCGACATCCGCGCGCGCAATTTCTTCCAAAGAAAGCCTGCAACAGCGGCGAAGATCAGTTTTCTCATAAAGCATCCTTTGATTAACGAGATAGATGCGCCGATTGAAGCGCCGCGTCTCATTCTTGGCAAAAAGAGATTCTTGGCAAAACCCGTTCCCGTGTCGATAGCACCCCGGTCGGGCGTGTGTTCGCACTCGTGGCTAGCTCTGTTCCTTCCAGCGCGTGCGCGCAGCTTGATCGCT
>JBGSWX010000585.1:0-2928 GCA_041751695.1 Burkholderiaceae bacterium
TTAGAAAATCGTGCTCGCGCGTGGTGTTGGCGTGCCGCGCCCGATCGAACGGAATGCGCCGCACGTCCTTGAGTCCACCTTCGAGCAAAGCGTTGGCCTTGGCTTCGATCCAGCCGGTGACGGCCGCTTCGGCCGGTCCACCGTGCGGCGGGTTGTACTTGAAGCCGCCATCCTCGGGCGGGTTGTGCGAAGGCGTCACGACGATGCCGTCGGCCAGCCCGGTCGTGCGACCGCGGTTGTAGACCAGGATCGCGTGCGATAGCGCCGGCGTCGGCGTGTATTCGCCGCCCTGCGCGATCAGCACGTCGACTCCGTTGGCGGTGAGCACTTCGAGCGCGCTCTCGAAGGCCGGCGCCGACAGCGCATGCGTGTCGATGCCGAGAAACAGCGGGCCGTCGATGCTGTGCTGCTGTCGATATAGGCAAATCGCCTGCGTGATTGCCTGCACATGCGATTCGTTGAAGGTCTTTTCGAATGCCGAACCCCGGTGTCCCGAAGTGCCGAACGCGACTCGTTGCCCGGGTACAGAGGGATCGGGCGCTTCGTCGTAATACGCAGCGACGAGTTTGGCAACGTCGATCAGCATGGCCGGTTGGGCGACCGTCCCTGCCAGCGGATTGATGTTCACACAGTTTGCGTGCGCGCAGCGCGCGCCTTCTCGAAGATCCCCACCCATTGCTGGAAGCGCTCGGCGATGCGCGTCGCAGCTTCTTGCCGCGTCGTTCGTCCGGCCACGTAACCTGCCACCGCGTCCCAGAAAGTCGTGCGTCCGACCGCGAAGCCGATGAAGCCCGGCACCGACGCTGCGGTCTCGAGCCAGCTCACCACGTTGTCCTGATCGGCGCCGCGTCCCAGCACGATGCAGGCGACCTCATCCCGGCCATCGCGCCGCGCAGCATCGACAATGCGCTCGCAGTCTTCGCGCCGGTCGAGCCCTTCGATCTTCCACACATCGGGCTCGACGCCCGCGTCCTGCAAAGCGCGAATGCTCTGCAGCATCAGATCGGGACGAAGCTGCCGATCGTATTGCTGCTTGTCCGACTGCACGCGAGCCAGTTGCTCCTTCGTCGCCGGCACCAGCAGCTCGAACATGAAACGCTGATTCGCGGTGCGACAGTAATCGGAAAGTTGCTTGAGCCGGTCCAACTGCCGGCGATTGAGCGCCGCATCGCCTTCCGGGTTGTAGCGCACCAGAACCTTGGCGAAGGTTGGTCCGAATGCTTCGATGTGTTGTGCAAACTCGCTGCCGTATTCGAACTCGAACTCGTCCGATCCGCTCTTTTCGGTCGAGAGCGCCGTCACGTAGCCGTGCTGCTTCGCATCGCGCAGGATTTCCGCGCCGAACTGCTCGTCCACCAGGATGCCTGCGCTTTGCGCCGGCACATCTGCGCCCAACGCTCGCGCGAAACCTTCGTAGATCACGCGCTTGCTGTCGGCAACATTGTGATGCCGTTCGGCAGTGAGCGGCGTTTCGTACTCGAACATGCCACTCACATAGGAGTTGCGATGATCGAACGGCAACAGATACAGCGGTTGGGTATAGCCGAGGCGCATGGTGGTCCTGGTACAGCGAAGGCTCGCCGCGGTTCAGCGCCGCTTACGCGGTACGCACACCGGCGTCGGCGAGCGCTTCGCTCTTGTCGGCGATGCGCTGCATCAGCGCCTTCCATGATTTCACGAATGCCTGTGCGCCTTCTCGCTGCAGCTGACCGGCGAGCGCGTCAACATCGATGCCTGCCTGATGGAAACGTTTCAGCACCGCTGCCGAGTCGCCGCCGCCGTCGGCCATTGGGCCCTTGACCTCGCCGTGGTCGGCAAAGGCGCGCAGGGTTTTCTCTGGAATGGTGTTGATGGTGTCGGGCGCGGCCAGCGCTTCGACGTACAGCGTGTCCGACGCTGCGGGATCCTTGGTGCCGGTGCTGCCCCATAGCAGGCGCTGGGGCTGCGCACCGGCATTCACAAGCTTGCGCCAGCGCGGTGATGCCAACAGCTCGCGATACGCACGGTAGGTCTGCGCGGCGACTGCGATACCGAGCCGATTGCGCAGCTCGGCCGGCACCTTGTCGCTTACGGCTTTGTCCCAGCGGCTGACGAATACCGACGCCACCGAACCGACCCGGGGATCGAGTCCCGCAGCAATCCGCCGCTCGATCGCGCGCAGATACGCCTCGGCCGAAGCGAGATACTGCTCGCGCGAGAACAGCAGCGTCACGTTGATCGGCACCCCGGCGAAGATCGATTCCTCGATGGCAGAAACGCCTTCAGGCGTGCCCGGAATCTTGACGAACAGATTCAGACGGTCAGCTTGCCGGTAGATTCGGGCCGCTGCCTCGAGGCTGCCTTGCGTGTTATTTGCCAGCAGCGGCGACACTTCCATTGAAACCCAGCCGTCGACACGATCAGTGGCATCGAAGATCGGCCGGAATAAGTCTGCGGCACGCCGCAGGTCCTCCAGCGCAAGCTCGATGAACAGCGCTTCGCCCGATTGACCCGCGCCGACCTTTGCGCGAATGCCTTCGTCATAGGCGTCGCCGGCGCCGATTGCTTCATCGAAAATGGTCGGGTTCGACGTCAAGCCGGTCACCGAGAATTCGTCGATGTAGCGGCGCAAGGTGCCATCGTCAAGAATGGGGCGCGAGATGTTGTCGAGCCAAAGGCTCTGGCCGAGATCGTGCAGGCGTTGCGTACTGTTCATGCTTGCTCCCTGTGCGTGGCCGTCGCGCGCGCGGCAACCAAGAAATGTGATCGTTCGATTTCGAGCAGATCGGCAATCCGATCAATGCTGATGTCGGGTGGCGGATCGATTGCCTCGTGCGTTGACTCAGCGGCGTAGTGGCCCTGGCGCACGAAAACCGTGGTGAGCTTTTCACCCAGCACGCGTTTCATTGACGCCAGCAGTTGCGGCTTGTCTTCGATCATCACATAGTG
>JBGSWX010000586.1:0-2208 GCA_041751695.1 Burkholderiaceae bacterium
ATCGACCATCGCGTCTATCCGAAGCCCGACGGCCGCTACGGGGTCTCCAAGGTGTTCGGCGAGGCGCTCGGCAGTTTGTATGCCGACAAGTACGGCATGGAAGTGTTCTGCATCCGTATCGGCAACGTCAACCCGGCGCCGATCGACAAGCGACGCCTGGCGATCTGGCTCTCGCCGCGCGATCTGGCGCAGCTCGTCACCATCGGCATCGAGCATCCGGAGATCCGGTTCGAAATCGTCTACGGCGTGTCGCGCAACAAGCGCAGCTGGTATGACAACTCGAACGCTTATCGGCTCGGCTACCAGCCGCAGGATGACGCCGAGAGCTACGCGAAGGAGGTGATGGCGCGCGAGAAGCCGGGCGGCGATCCGATAGCGGAGACCTACCAGGGCGGGACTTTCACTGTGGCTGAGGAGGTCCCGAACCCGGCGGCGCCGCCGAAGAAGAAAGGAAAGAAATGAGCGCGCGCAAACCGAGACTCGCGGTACCCGTGGGCGCGACCGACACTCACATGCACATCTACGATAGTGCGGTGCCGTCCGCGGCCGGCGGCCCGCCGCTGCCGGGAAATTTCCGCGAGGGTCAGTATCGAGAGGTGCAACAGCGCCTCGGCCTGTCGCGCGTGATCGTCGTCCAGCCCAACGCCTACCAGGACGACAACCGCGTCACGTTGGCTGCCATCGGCGCGCTCGGGCCCGGCGCCAAGGGCGTGGGCGTGGTCAAGCCGGGTGTGTCGGATGCCGATATCGCGTGGCTGACCGAAGGCGGCATCATCGCGCAGCGCATCTTCCAGCTGCCGTGGGGCGCGCTCGGCTTCGACCGCATGCACGATGTGATGTCGCGCGTGCATCCATTCGGCTGGCACGCCAACATTCAGCTCGACGGCCGCGAGCTGCCGCAGTGGGAAGACACGATCAAAAAACTTCCGGGACGGTTCGTTATCGATCACGTCGGGAAGTATCTCGAACCTGTTACGCCCGAGCACGAATCATTCAAGTCGCTGTTGCGACTGCTCGATACCGGACGTTGCTGGGTGAAGCTTTCCGCGCCGTATGAAACGTCCAAGGCCGGCGCGCCGCAATACGAAGATGTCGGCCGTCTCGCCAAGGCGCTGGTGAAGCACGCGCCCGAGCGCATGCTCTGGGCCAGCAACTGGCCACATCCGTCAGCGCCGAGAGACAACATGCCCGACGACGCCGACCTGATCGACCTGTTGCTCGATTGGGCGCCGGACGAGGCAACGCGCAGGAAAATTCTGGTCGACAATGCGGCCGAGCTCTACAATTTTCGATAACCATGGAAGCTCCTTCCGAATCCAAGTGGCGCCACCACGGTGTGCGAGTGGTACACGGCCACGAGCTCGATAGCAACACGCCGCAAACGGCCGGCATGAACCGCGCCGCGGCGATCAACTACGCGCGCGCCGGCGCTGAAAAACTGTGGGCTGGCACGGTCGTGATTCATCCGAATGCAAAGACCGGCGCGCATCATCACGGACCGGTCGAAAGCGTGATCTATGTCGTCAACGGACGCGCACGGATGCGCTGGGGCGATCGCCTCGAATTTGTGGCCGAAGCGGGCCCCGGCGATTTCATCTTCGTTCCGCCGTTTGTGCCGCACCAGGAAATCAACGCAAGCGACGAGCCGCTTTCATGCGTGCTCGTGCGCAGTGGTCAGGAGCCCGTCGTGGTCAACCTCGACATTCCCGTGGTCGAGCAGCCGGAGAATGTGCGTTGGGTTGACGATATCCACAGAGCGTCAAAGAAGTAGCCAGTTGATCGCACAGGCCGTAGCGGGCGAGTCTCGGCCAGGCGCAGGTTCCTGGTGGGGTACCGGTTCAACTACTTCTTCATTGCATCCAGCAGGGAAGACACTGCATTCTGAACGGTCGGCCAAGCCGATGAGTTCGGCGCAATGACTTCGAAGTGCGCGGCTCCGTCCAGCACAATGAGTTGAACGTCATCGCCGCTTTTCTGTGCGGCAGTCGCAAACGCCCGGTTGTGTTGCGGTCGCACGATCGTGTCGTGCGCGCCGACGATCAGCGTTTGTTTGACTCCGAGCGGAAGCATCTCGATCGGAGAGGCTTGCTGATATCTCTCCGGCACTTCGCTGGGTGATCCGCCCATCAGTCTGAGAATCGGCCTGCCGCAGCCGGCCGACTCCTGCTGATAGCTCTTCAGATCGCTGATGCCGCCGAGGGTGACCGC
>JBGSWX010000587.1:0-1528 GCA_041751695.1 Burkholderiaceae bacterium
CGCATCAGCGCGAGCCCGAGATGCCGGGCGTCGAGCAGCAGCGGCTGCGCCGCCTGATTGCGCCGGCGCTTCATGCGGATGTTTTCGCTGCGGTCATCGATGAGTTGCTGCAGGAGGCGCTATTGGCGCGCCGCGGGGCATTTTTGGCGTTGCCGTCGCACACGGCGGAGCTTGCCAAGGATCAGCGCGTGCGTTGGGAGCGCGTCAAGCCGCTGCTGCAGGATCGCAAGTTCGAGCCGCCGCGCGTGCGCGACATCGCGCGTGAAACCGGCATCGCCGAAATCGAAGTGCGCCTTCTTCTGAAGACGGTGGCGCGCGTGGGCGACGTGATGCTGGTCGCGCAGGACCATTTTTTTCTGACGACCGCCGTCGCGGATCTCGCAGACATCGCCGGCACGGTCGCCGAGCGCGATGGCGTCGCGCGCGCCGCGGAATTCCGCGATCAAATCGGCACCGGCCGCAAGCTCGCGATCCAGATTCTCGAATTCTTCGACAAGGTCGGCTACACGCGCCGGGTGCGCGACGACCACATCGTCAGGCGCACGAACCCTTGGCGTGCGTAAGCGTTGCGCTGTTCGTGTACGCGACCGCTTCGCGGTCGCACGTGCACTCACAGCGATTAGTTGGTGCGCCGCCCTTCGGGCGGCCGCGCGGGCGGCGCAACAACAACTGCATGCAGAAGGAGCGTCATGCGTAAACTCGCAACGCTAATGATCATGGAAGAGTGTCGTGTCCCGGTGGTCCGGCCAGACTTCAAATCTGGTAGGGGTTGCAAGCAATCCTTGGTGGGTTCGACTCCCATACTCTTCCGCCAGGACAACGCGCAGCGTTGCCCCGGCCGCACGGTTAAGAACGAGGGGGCTCAGGGGCCCCTGGCGCAGCCGGGGAAGCTCATACTCGCCCGCCGGGCCAGCGCATAGCGCTGACCCCCTCGTGCTCCCCCAGCCAAGGTGAAGGATGGGTAACGAACTGGATCGACTCGCGCAGGATGTGCTGTACGCGCCCGAGCAGGACATGTGGGTGCGCTTTGCCGCCGATGGTCAAGCGCGCATCGGTGCGACGCATCTGGTGTCGTGGCACGGCCAGTTCATGCTGGTCACCCCGCGGCCGGCTGGCAGCACGATCGCGCGCGATCGATCGCTCGGCGTGATGGAAACCGGCAAGACCGCCGTTGCGATTCACGCGCCAATATCGTGCCGCATCATCGAAGCCAATTCGGCCGCGGTCGACAACATTCATCTGATCATCACCGATCCGTATGGTGCGGGCTGGCTGTTTCGCGTCGAGCCCACCGCGTTCGAGACCGAGCGCGCGGCGCTGATGGACCTTGCCGCGTACCGCGCGTGGCTGCAGCCGCGATTGGCGGAAAAGCTGGTGCCGCCGATCGATGATTTTTACACCGAGGATTTCGACATCGACCCCAATCGGGGTTACTGATGACCGCAGCGAGCGGCGATCAAAGCGCGGGCAAGCTGGTGATCGTGCTGTGGTCGGCCGGGCCCGAGCGGCCTGGGCTGGCCGCGGCGCC
>JBGSWX010000588.1:0-10059 GCA_041751695.1 Burkholderiaceae bacterium
GCCGGTGACGCGCCACAGGTCGTCCCAGTATTCGTCTTCGCGATAGTGCTCGATCAGCACGTCCTCGGGCGCATCGTGCATGCAGCGCAGGTTGCGCGTATGGCGGCTGTTGCCGCCGCGAGAATCGAACGGCGCGACTTCGAGCACCAGCACCGAGGCACCGGCTTCGCGCGCGCACAACGCGGCGCACAGGGCAGCGTTGCCGCCGCCCAGCACCAGCACGTCACAGTGCATCTTGAAGCCGTCTCTACTCGATGGCGATGCCGGCGCGCTTCACCACCTGCTCCCAGCGCGCCTGCTCTTTCTTGATGAACGCGGCGAACGCTTCCGGGCCGCCCTGGCCGGGCGCCGCATCGTCCTGCGCGAAGCGCTGCGTGATCGCGCTCGACTTCAGCGCCTTGTTGATTTCCGCAGCCATCTTGTCGACGATCGGCTTCGGTGTACCGGCGGGCACCATCACGCCGTACCACTGTGAAGTCTCGAAACCCGGGTAGCCCATTTCGGCGACGGTAGGCACATCGGGCAGCGACGGAATGCGTTGCGGCGTGCCGACCGCGATCGCACGCAGCTTGCCGGCCTTGATGTGACCCATCAGGGCAGGCGCACCCGCCGACGACGCTTCGGTGCGGCACGTCAACAGATCCTGCAGCTGCGGGCCAGTACCTCGATAGGGCACGTGGACCACAAACATGCCCGCGGCCGACTTTAGATATTCGAACGCGAGATGTCCCGCGCTGCCGTTACCCGCCGAGCCGTAGTTCAGCTTTCCAGGATTCTTCTTCGCGTAGTCGACGAACTCTTTGAAATTCTTGGCCGGCACCTCGGGACACACCACAAAAATATTCGGCACGATCGCCAACAGGGCCACCGGCGCGAACGCCTTGTCGACGTCGTACGGATGTTTCTTCATCGCGTACGGATTGACCGCGAGCGTGCCGACATGACCGAGGATTATCGTATGCCCGTCGGGCGCCGACGCGGCCACTTCCTGCATCGCGATCGTTCCTGCGCCACCCGGCTTGTTCTCGACGTACACCGTCTGACCGATCTGCTTGGTCAGCTCCGCCGCCACACTGCGCGCGATGATCTCGGAGCTGCCGCCGGGCGCAAAGGGCACGACGAAGCGCACCGATTTGGTGGGCCACTGTTGCGCACTCGCAATCGCCGGGACCATCAGAAAAATCAGCCACGCGCACACCATCAAACGCTTGAACATAAGTCTCCTCACAAAGTCGCAACGGACAGCGGCACCACCCATCGAACGGAACGACAAGATACGCGAGGTGCGATTTATTTGAGCGAGGCGTCCATTGCCTGCACCAGTTTTTCTCGCCACGATCCGGGCTGCGCGAGCGCCATGATGTGCATGGCGTCCGGCACGCTCCAGTGTTGCGAGCCGGGCGCCACGGCGTGCAATCGTTCGCTGTTGACGGCGCCAATGATCGAGTCGCGCGCACCGTGCACGAAGATCAGCGGAACTCGCACCGATTTGAGCGCGGTGATCGGGTCCTTGTCGGGCCCGGGCAGCACACCCACCGTGAGCGCCGCAACCGGCGCCAACGGACCGCCTGCGGTCGCATCGCGCGCAATGCCGCGGTAGCTCGCGAACGCGGAGTCGATGATCGCAAGCCGCACGCCGTTCGCATCGCGCGCGAGCATTCGCAACGCCGTAGCGCCGCCGATGCTTTGACCGAGCACGATCAAGCGCGTTGAGTCAACGTCGGGGCGCGTGCGCAGATAGACCAGCGCTGCGGCAGCGTCGTCGACGATGCCGTCGAGCGACGGCTTGCCCTCGGAGCGCCCGAAGCCGCGGTAATCGATCATCAATACGTTGTAGCCGCGTGCGGGCAGCCACGACACCAACGGCAAATGGTTGCTGATGTTTGCCGCATTGCCGTGCAGATGCAGCACGGTTGCCTTGGGTCGGTCGACCGCCGGCATGAACCAGCCGTGCAGGCGCGACCCGTCAGCAGTGACGACGCTCACGTCTTCAGCGCGCACGCCCTGCTGCGCCGGTGACGTGTACGTCACCGCGTCGGGATAGAAAAACATCCTTTCGATACAACCGGCGAGCATCAGGGAAAGCAGTGCGACAAGCGATAAGCGAACTGCACGCATTACCCATTATCAGCTTAGGCGGGCTGAGTCGCTGAGCGTCATTGGGGTTTCAACAGCGGCCGCGCGTACGCGGGAAACCCCACGGACAGCTGACGTTCTGAGCGACCGGGCACGCGCATTGCCGCGACATCGTTGCCGCGGAAATAGCGCGCAAACGTTTCACTATTACAAGGAGTTCAGATGACTACGAAGACCATCATCGCCACTGCGGCGGGCTTGGCCATGGCAGCAGGCCTCGCGTTCGCGCAGACTACGACGACACCGCCAGGCACCACGACTACACAGCCTGGCACCACCACGACGATCCCGCCGTCAACGACCACGCCGCCGGCCACAAGCACCACCCCACCGGCGACGACGACCTCGCCGGCAACAGTCACAACCCCATCGAGCACGACAAGCCAACCGAGCGCGACTGGTACGCCCGGAGCAACGGATCGCCCGATTGGTACGCCCGGAACGACGGATCGCCCGATGGGCACGACCGGAACAACGGATCGAAGCACGATGGGCACGACCCGCTCGAGCGATCCAGCGATGAACACGACCGGTCGTCCGGCTCGCGCGGATCGCGGTTAGGCCTGCGAAGCTGAGACTTTCCCGCAGAAGAAAACCGGGCTTTCGCCCGGTTTTTTTATCGTCGTGCAGTCGTCAGATTGGATGGCGCTGTGGCGAGCTTGCTGAAGACACTACGCAGCGGCCTTGATTCGGGGAGCACGTACACGACGCTATTGCCGCCGCGCACCGTCGAACTCACCACGTTTTCGAAGAACGCCTTCGGTACATTAATACAACCGTACGACACGCGGTTGTCACTGGGTGTCGGCGTTTCCAGACGCCGCGCACGCTGCTCCCTGGCATTGGTGGTCAAGACGCGGTGCATTGATACGGCAGCATCGTAGTCGACCCACACGACGTCTTCGCCGCGGGCATTCAGTCCGACCTCGGCCACGAATCTGCCCGCCGGCGTTGTACGTTCTTCGCTTTTGATCTCCGACAGCTTCTTATCGCCGATGCCTGGCGCCGTATCGTCGCCCCGCGCCACACCCAGCAATACCGGCGCATCCCCCTGCAGCTTTCCCGAACTGTCAAACACCCAGAGATGCGCCCGGCGCTTGTCGATGATCATGAACGGCAGGCCATCGTTGTCGCCCGAACGCGCCACCCAGCCGAACAGTGCGCCAGCATCCGCGGTGAGCGCCCGTGTGGGAGCAGCGGCCGACAAAGGCTGCAGCCACATGCAGCTTGCCGCTGCAAATACTCCTAAGACTTTTCTGACCAGGACCGCATGCACAGAAGCGCCTCTCTTTTCGAGACAAGCCCTAGTAGTAGCAAGTTAGGGTCCCGGAGCGCAGCACGGTGCGCCGATAACCCTTTAGCGCGAACGGAACAGCCTCAGGTCGAACCGCGGCCGCTTGTCTTGCGCTAGATCGGCCAAAATCTCTCCGATAACCGGCGAGAATTTGAATCCGTGTCCTGAGCACGCACTGGTGATCAACACTTGCGGATGCGTCGGATGACGGTCGATCAGAAAGTGTTCGTCCGGTGTATTGGTGTAGACGCAAACGGTGGTCGCGCGCAGTGTTCCGTCAGCCCTCGAAAGGAAACGTCGCATCGCCGAGCGGATGTCTTCCACTTCTTCGAGCGCAACTTCGCGCCGCACAGTGTCTATCGTCGTGATTTCTCCACCGTGATGAAAGCCCACTTTGACGCCATTGCCGAGGCTTGGAAATCCGTAGAAAAATCGGCGCCCATCGATTTGCCATAGGTGAACTGGGCAGCGCTCGGGTGTGAACATATCGCACGCGCTTGCGTCGTCAAACCAGAACAACACTTGGCGCTCGATGCTAAGCGGTAAGTCCGGGAAGAAAGCGCTGATCCATGCGCCTGCGGTGACGATGAGTTGCCGTGCGCGGTACTCACCTTCGACGGTAAGCACGCGGATGCCGTCGCCCTCGGGTTCCCATCGCAGCATTGGTTCTTCGTAGCGCAGCTCGGCGCCGCAACTTCTCACCTGCGCCAGATGCGCGGCGATGCACGCGTCTGCAAACAGCACGCCGGCGCGCGGTTCCCATACCGCCACCATGTCGCTTTCCGGATGCAGCGCGGGAAATCGCTCGCGCACTTCGCCGGCCGTCAACATCTCGTGGCGCAATCCGTGAAGCTCTGCACTGCGCCGCGCCCCAGTTACCAAGTCGCTGCCGGGCTTTCCGATCATCACGCCCCCGGTTTCGCGCAACAGCCTAGTGCCCGACTCCTTCTCCAGATCACGCCATAGTTCGTAGGCACGCTGCACCATCGGCACATACACCGGGTGCTCGAAGTACGCCTCGCGAATGATTCGCGTTTCGCCGTGCGACGATCCAAACGCGTGCGGTGGTGTAAAGCGATCGAGCCCCAGCACCTGCCAGCCGCGACGCGCGAGATGATATGCCGCTGCACTGCCCATTGCGCCCAGCCCGACCACGATCGCGTCGTAAATCACTTGCGGGATCCGCGGCTCAAAACCACCAACTCTGCGATCGCCGAGCGACCGTAGCTATCGACCGCCAGCAGGTCGCGGCGATAGCTGTTTCAGGTAGGCGTGCAGCGCCGCTACATCGATGTCGCTGGCCGCACGCAGCGACTCGAACGGCATCACGGCAACCGCGCTGCCATCCGGTCGTTTGCCGCTGCGAAACATTGCCTTCATCTTGTCCGCACTGTCGTAGACCGTCAGCACTGTCCCTTCGCCAGGTGTGAGATTCGACGCGGCTGGCCAATTGGGTAGTCCGCCGGGAATCTTGCCGCCCGACAATCCGTCGCCGTGACAATGGATGCACAGATTCGCGACATACCTGCCGTGCGCGACTGTCACACCTTCGGCTACCGGCGACGCGGGTAGCAGTGTGTGATCAATCTTCTCGGCCGAATCCTTGATGACGCCGAATGCATAGAGCGCCTTCACCGGGAACGGCACCCGGAATTCGGCGGGAGCAGTGGGTGCAGCAGGAAGACTGCGCGCATGGGCGATCAGCGCTGCGACATCGCGATCCGTGTAGCGGTTGTAATCCTCGCTCGGCATCACAAACAGCGGGCGACCATCCGGCTTCAGTCCGTGTCGGATCGCGCGGACCCAGTCGGCCTCTGTGTACGCCCCAACCACGCCAGCACGCGTGATGTCCGGTGATCGAACATAGAAGCCACTGTCGGTGTCATTGATAAAGACGCGTCCGGCGCCGTTCTCGCCGTGGCACTCGCTGCAACCGCGTGACATGAACAGATACTTGCCGCGCTCCAGCGCGGCACCGTCCGCGACCACCGTCACGGGTTTGACGTCGACCTTAACGACACGATTGCGCTTTTGCTCAAATAACAGGCTGGCGGCAAACACGAGGCCGATACCGACGACAACCAGCACTGCGACGACGATCCCGATCCACTTTAGGAGTCTTTTCATTGTTGTGGCTTCTCCGAAATCTGACCTGCTGTGACGGCGACCTTTCCTTCCGCGCGAATCGGAACCTCCTCATCACCATCCGCGAACGCCTCCATCGGCACGCACGAGCACATGATGTTGCGGTCACCGTAAGCGTTGTCGACTCTTCCCACCGGCGGCCAGTACTTGTGCCGCTTCAACGATGCAACCGGAAATGCTGCGCGCTCGCGTGTGTAATCGTGCGCCCAGTTTTCGGCGGTGACCATCGCCGCCGTGTGCGGCGCGTTGCGAAGCGGATTGTCGTCACGATCGACTTCGCCTGACTCGATCGCACGGATTTCTTCGCGGATCGCGATCATGGCGTCGATGAAGCGGTCAAGCTCGACTTTCGGCTCGGATTCAGTCGGCTCGACCATCAATGTTCCGGCGACCGGAAACGACAACGTCGGCGCGTGGAATCCGTAGTCCATCAGCCGCTTCGCGACATCCTCGGCCGAAACTCCGCTCGCTTCCTTCAGCAGCCGCAGATCGAGAATGCATTCGTGTGCGACGTACCTGTTGCGGCCGGCGTATAGCGTCGGAAAATGCGGCGCCAATTTTTTCGCAATGTAGTTGGCGTTGAGCAGCGCGATCTGCGTCGCACGCTTCAAGCCTTCGCGGCCCATCATCGTGATGTACATCCATGGAATCGGCAAAATGCTCGCGCTGCCGAACTCTGCGGCGCTGACCATGCCGACCGCATTCTGTGCGCCGAGCTTTCCCGGCAAATACGGAGCGAGGTGCGACTTCACTGCCACCGGGCCGACGCCGGGCCCGCCGCCGCCGTGCGGAATGCAGAACGTCTTGTGCAGATTCAGGTGCGAAACGTCGGAGCCGTACTTGCCCGGCTTCGCAACGCCGACCAGCGCGTTCAAGTTGGCGCCGTCGGTGTAGACCTGCCCGCCGGCGGTATGGATGATGGCGCAGATCTCGACGATCGCTTCCTCGAACACACCATGCGTCGACGGATACGTCACCATCAACGCCGCCAAGTCGCCTGCATGCAGCTGCGCCTTCGCGCGCAAATCTTCAACGTCGACATTGCCGTTGCGGTCGGTCTTGACCGCGACGACGTTCATGCCGCACAACTGCGCCGACGCCGGATTGGTTCCATGCGCGCTCTCTGGAATCAAACAGACGTTGCGATGGCTCTCACCGCGCGCGCGATGGTACGCGCGTATCGCCAGCAAGCCGGCATATTCACCCTGCGCGCCCGAGTTCGGCTGCAGGCTGACGGCGTCGTAGCCGGTGCACTCGGCGAGCATCTGTTCGAGCTCGGTGATCAATTGACGGTAGCCGGCGGTCTGCTCCGCGGGAGCGAGTGGATGAATATTTGCGAACTCGGGCCACGTCACCGGAATCATTTCGCTGGTGGCGTTCAACTTCATCGTGCACGAGCCGAGCGGGATCATCGTGCGGTCGAGCGCGAGGTCTTTGTCGGCGAGCGAGCGCATGTAGCGCAGCATCTCGTGCTCGCTGTGATGCGCGTTGAAAACCGGATGCGTCAGAAACGGAGTCGTGCGGCGCAGCGCGGCGGGGATCGCGGTTTCCGCCGCACCGTCGATCTCGCGATCAAGCGCTTCGACTTCGGCGCCGACCCCAAGCAGCCGCCATAGCGCCTCCACGTCGGCGCGCGTTGCCGTCTCGTCGAGCGAGATGCCGATCATCTGCGGCGCACGCGTGCCGAAATCGCGCAGGTTGATGCGTGCCGCACGCGCCGCGGAGTGCGTCGCGCGCGCGTCCACGCCGCTCACAGCGATCGTGTCGAAGTAGCTGCCGCTGACGTTGAGCCCCGCGCGCTTCAATCCCTCTGCAAGAATCGACGTCAGTCGATGCACGCGGCGCGCGATGCGCGTCAGGCCTTCGGGGCCGTGATACACGGCGTACATGCTCGCCATCACCGCCAACAACACTTGCGCGGTGCATATGTTCGACGTCGCTTTCTCGCGTCGAATATGTTGCTCGCGCGTCTGCAACGTCAGCCGATAAGCGGGCTGACCTTGCGAATCGACCGACACTCCAACCAGTCGTCCCGGCATCGAGCGCTTAAACGCGTCCTTGCAAGCGAGAAATCCGGCGTGCGGCCCGCCGAACCCGAACGGCACGCCGAAGCGCTGTGAATTGCCCACGACGATATCGGCGTCCCAGGTTCCGGGCGCTTCGATCAGCGTCAATGCGAGCAGATCGGTCGCGACGCAGAACAGCGCGCCGTTGTCATGCGCCTGGCGGACCAGCGCACGCATGTCGTGAATCAAGCCGGTGGTCGATGGGTACTGCGCCAGCACGCCGAAGTATTCATTGCCCTTCATCAACTCTGGCACGAAGCCGACTTTGATTTCGATGCCGAGCGGCTCGGCGCGCGTCTTGACGACCTCGATCGTCTGCGGATGGCAATCGCCGGCCACCAGCAGCACATTGCTCTTGCTTCTCGCGCCGCGCTTGGCGAGCGTCATCGCTTCGCCCGCGGCGGTGGCTTCGTCGAGCAGAGATGAGTTGGCGATCGCCATGCCGGTCAGGTCCGACACCATGGTCTGAAAATTGATCAGCGCTTCGAGACGCCCCTGCGAAATCTCTGCCTGATACGGCGTATACGCCGTGTACCAGGCGGGGTTCTCGAGGACATTGCGCAGGATGACTTTCGGCGTGTGGGTGCCGTAGTAGCCCTGCCCGATGAAGCTTCGAACCACCTCGTTCTTGGCGGCGATAGTTCGAATCTTGGCCAGCGCTTCTTCCTCGTTGATCGCCGCAGGCAATGCGAGCGGCGCGTCGAGTTTTATCGTCGAAGGCACGATCGCGTCGACCAGTTCATCCAGCGACGAGACGCCGAGGACCGCGAGCATCTCGGCGATCTCGGCGTCGTTGGGGCCGATGTGCCGCGAATGAAAATCGTTGTGAGCTTCGAGTTGGGACAGCGTGGACATGGGGGTTCAGCGTTCGATGGTGGTCAAGCTTTCGCAGGCGACTTTGCGAAAGCGGAATTCGACGCGGCGCACCGGATTGCCGCCGAAAAGCTCGGCGCGCAGCACGTCGGCCTCGCGCGTGTAACGAATCCGCTGCGGAAAATCGTGTTCGGGATTGGCGAAGTCGGCGTGCGTTGCCGACGCATCGGTCATGCGAAAGCGTGTCGGCGGTCGACCCGACGGCTGCGCGACGTAATCGACGTTGCCCGCTGAGCGCTCGATGCGCAGAAACTCGAACTCGGTCCGGTCCGGCCGCACGGTTTGACTGACACCAAGCATTCGTTCCGCTTTCGGCGCGATCCAGACTTCATACGAAGACCGGCGGCCGTCCGCGTGCTCTCCCGACCAACATCCGGCCATAAACGCGGGCATCGACGGCTGTGCGGCAGCCGTCAGCGTCGCAGCGCTCAACAAGAGCGCAACACTACTTCGCAGCATCGACATTGGCGCGGTACTTTTCGGCGCTCAGCAAACCGTCGATCGGCGCCGCACTCTTCATCTTGAAAATCCAGGCGTCGTACGGTCCCGCATTCAATTTCTGCGGCTCGGCCTCGAGCGCGTCGTTAAACGCAACCACTTCACCGTCCACCGGCGCATAGATGTCGGACGCAGCTTTCACCGATTCGACGACACCCGCCGTCTCGCCCGCCTTCAACGTCTGGCCGACCTTCACATCGCCGACGAACACCAGGTCGCCCAGCATGTCCTGCGCCGCGTCGGTGATGCCGACCCATATCAGGCCATCATCGCCATGCTTGACCCACTCGTGAGTCGCGGTGTACTTGAGTTGCTCCGGAAATTGCATCGTCACTCCTGCGGTTAAATCAAAGCTTTGCCGTTGCGCACGAACGGCATCTTGACGACCAGTGCATTCAGCAGTTTGCCGCGCACGTCGACTTGAACGGTGTCGCCCACCTTGACTGTGCGCGGCACGCGCGCCATCGCGATCGAGCTTTGCAGCGTCGGCGAAAACGTGCCGCTGGTGACTTCGCCATCGCCGGCCGCGGTGACCACCTTTTGATGTGAGCGCAGAACACCGCGGTCGAGCAGCTTCAATCCGACCAAAGCCTTGCGCGCACCCGCATTTTCTAACGCATGTTCAAGCGCAGCACGGCCGATGAAGTCGCGCGGCGTTTTCAGGTCCACCGTCCACGCGAGGCCGGCATCGAGCGGCGATATGTGTTCTTCCATATCGTTGCCGTACAAATTCATTCCGGCTTCAAGCCGCAATGTGTCGCGCGCGCCAAGGCCGGCCTCGATTACACCTGCGGCCTTGAGCTCCCTCCATAGCTGCGCGGCACTCTGCGCGGGCAACATCACTTCGAAACCATCCTCGCCGGTGTAGCCGGTGCGTGCGACGAACAGGTCGCCGACTTCGGTTGCGAAAAATGCGGCGAGCTTTTCGGTCGCGTCGCGCATAGCCGGCCGCGCCTGCCAGAACTTCGAGCGCGCATTCGGGCCCTGCACCGCGATGATCGCGAGATCTGCGCGCGGCGTGATGTGCACACTGAAGCTGCGCGCGGC
>JBGSWX010000589.1:0-5941 GCA_041751695.1 Burkholderiaceae bacterium
TGTGCTCTTCCGATCTCGGGTCTGCGCACGCAGCTCGCGCCGAGCTCGGGCGCGATGGGCTACGGCCTACCCGCCGCGATCGCCGCCAAGATCGCGGCGCCCGAGCGCCTGGTCGTCGCGCTAACGGGCGACGGGGATTTCTTGATGACCGGGCAGGAGATGGCCACTGCCGTGCAATACGGCGTCGGTGTGTTGGTGCTGGTATTCAACAACCAGATGTACGGCACGATTCGCATGCACCAGGAGCGCGAGTTTCCCGGGCGCGATCACGGCACTGCACTGATCAATCCGGATTTCGCCAAGCTTGCGCAGGCGCACGGCGCATTCGGCGCCTCCGCCGCGACCACCGATCAGTTTGCGATTGCGCTGTCGCAGGCGCTGTCGTTCATTCGAGAGCGACGCCTCCCGGCGCTGATCGAGCTCGTGCTGGATCCGGAAATCATCACGCCGAATGCAACGTTGTCCGCGATCCGAGCGACAGCGCGCCTACAGCGCTAACGTCTGCTCACTTCTTGCTGCCAAGCCCCTTTGTAATCGCCTCGGCCGTCAAATCGTTGAGCGCCACGTTGCGTTCTACCGATAGCCGCTGCAGTTCACGCACCAGATCCTGAGGCAGCTTGACTGCGAACGGCACCAGACCCAGCGCACGGTCGCGGTCGCGCTGGGCGCGGCGATCGGGCTCGGGCGCAACAGCGCGCTCGTAGGCGTTACCCGCCTCGCGCATCTTGTTGGTCAACTTGCTGGCCTGGCGCTTTTCAAGTTCGCCGCGTTTCATTCGATCGCTTCTCCACTGTGCTTTTGGGGCCGCATATTAGCCGGCCTGAACACCGCGGCATCCTCGTAGAAACTCGCATCGTTGTTTTGCGCACACCAACCGGGGATGCCGAGGACCGGCAACGGCATCAAGTGCGCCGGCGACAGACTGTCATCGAGTGCGGCAGCGACGCGCAGATCGACTTCTGACAGCGACGCGTCCGGCGCGATCGGAATGTGCAGCGCATGCGCGGTGATCGCCTTGTACGGACGCACCAACTTCTCGAGCAGCGCGTGGCCGAAGGCGAGCACCTTGATCTCGTCGCCCCACGCGCTGCGCCGCCGTGCAAATGCTGTCGGCCATTCGTGCGCGCGCAGTGACTGTACGAGGTCGGTACGCAGCGTTATGAGCAGAACGGCGTTCTCGTCGATCAACGTCGCGGCATCGCGCACAGGCCCGCGGACCGCCCGTACACCATCGCGCGCAATTGCCACAGATTGCAGCCGGTTCAGCCGCGCCTTTGATCGCGGAAATTGCAGCAACACAAGCGCGTTGAAAAAATCGTGCAGACTGGGACGCGTGGGTACGCATCCGGTACGCGCGATAAATACTTCATACGATTCATCGGCAGCTGAGTCGCCAGCGGCAAACGCAATGGACTGGCCGCGAAAGTTGACGATGCCGCGCTCCCGCGCGGCTCGATTCAACTCGCCGCGCCAGTCGTTGCTCTGCCCGATTGCTTGACCGAGCCCGGCGAACGGCATCAGCCAGGGCGCCGACCAGTCGACGCTGTCTAAGCCTGCAATTTCCACTGCAGCTTCTCGCCGGCGCGCAGTGGAACGACCATTTGGTCGCCGAATGAAAATTCGTTTGGAAGCGTCCACGCGGAACGCGCCAGCGTGATCTTTCCGGTGTTGCGCGGCAGTCCGTAAAAATCGGGCCCGTTCAATGACGCGAAGGCTTCGAACCGATCGAGCGCGCCCGCGTCATCGAACGCTTCAACATAAAGTTCCAGCGCACACGCCGCGGTGTAGCAACCTGCACATCCGCACGCGGTTTCCTTCTCGCCTCTCGCGTGCGGCGCGGAATCGGTTCCGAGAAAGAATCGAGGGTTGCCGCTGGTGGCCGCACGCACAAGAGCTTGTCGATGCGATTCGCGCTTCAACACGGGCAGGCAGTAATAGTGCGGCCGCACACCCGGCCGGCCATCGGTCGATGCGAACAGCGCAGTACGGTTGAGAAGAAGGTGATGCGCAGTAATGGTCGCGCCGATCGGCCCGTGTTCCTCGAGCACGTAGCTGACTGCTTCCTTCGTCGTGATGTGCTCGAACACAATCTTCAGCGCCGAAAAGTCGCGCCGCAGTGGCCCCAGCACTTCATCGATGAACACACGCTCACGATCGAAGATGTCCACGTCGGCGCGCGTGACTTCTCCATGCAACAGCAGCGGCATTCCAACCCGCTGCATCGCCTCGAACGCACGGGCGCAGCGGCGTACATCGGTGACACCGGAATCGGAATTGGTCGTCGCTCCGGCGGGATACAGCTTGACTGCGTGCACGATGCCGCTGTCGCGCGCGCGAACAATTTCGTCAGGCGTGGTTTGGTCGGTCAGATAGAGCGTCATCAGTGGTTCGAACGTCAAGGCATGGTTCAGCGCCGCCTTGATGCGCTGCTGATAACCGGCGGCCTGCTGCGTCGTCGTGACCGGCGGTTTCAGATTCGGCATCACGATCGCACGCGCAAACTGGCGTGCCGTGTGCGGCAGCACCGAGGTCATCGCCGCACCATCGCGCAAATGCAGATGCCAGTCGTCCGGCCGAACAAGGGTGATCGAGTCGATGCTCATCCTGCGATTATCTCAGTCGTATTGGTAACAGCCGGAGGATAATCGCGCAATGAACTTCGACGACCTTGCGAAGCTGATTCCGAACGCCGCGTGGCGCCTGCGGGAGGACGACGCTGACCCGCAGGAAACGCGCGAGTGGCTCGATGCGCTCGATGCCGTGATCGAGTCGGTTGGTCCCGAGCGCGCCACCTTCGTGCTGAAGCATCTTTTGCAGCACGCGCGCACTCGGCGCGTGCCGTTGCCGCAAGTGTTGAATACGCCGTACCTGAACACGATCTCGCTCGCGGACCAGCCGCCGTTTCCGGGCAACCTGGAGATCGAATCACGATTGAGCGCGCTGGTGCGCTGGAACGCGCTGGCCATGGTGGTTCGTGCCAACGCGGTCAGCGCTGAGCTGGGCGGTCACATCGCGACCTATTCTTCGGCCGCTGATCTGTTCGAGGTTGGCTTCAATCATTTCTTTCGTGCAAGCACCACCGAATCACGCGGCGACCTGGTTTATTTTCAGGCGCATTCCGCTCCCGGCGTCTATGCGCGCGCTTTTCTCGAGGGGCGACTAAGCGCGGAGCAGCTCGACCACTACCGCCGCGAAACGAACGGCAAGGGTCTGAGCTCGTATCCGCACCCGTGGCTGATGCCGCGCTTCTGGCAGTTTCCGACCGGCTCGATGGGAATCGGTCCGCTGCTCGCGATCTACAACGCGCGCTTCCTGCGTTATCTGCACAACCGGGCATTGCTCGACACGCGCGAGCGCAAGGTGTGGGCGTTCGTCGGCGATGGCGAGATGGACGAGCCCGAGTCGCTCGCCGGATTGTCGATCGCCGCGCGCGAAGGGCTCGATAACCTGATCTTCGTCGTCAACTGCAACCTGCAGCGGCTCGACGGCCCCGTGCGCGGCAACGGTTCGATCATCCAAGAGCTCGAAGGACTTTTCGCGGGCGCCGGCTGGAATGTGATCAAGCTGCTGTGGGGCTCCGACTGGGATCCGCTGTTCGCGCGCGATACGCAGATGCTGTTGCTGCGCGCATTTCATGAGACGGTCGACGGCGAATTTCAAACGCTTTCGGCGACCGACGGCCGCTTCAATCGCGAACACTTTTTTAACAAGTATCCCGAACTTGCGCAACTGACGTCGCACTTGTCCGACGAAGACATCGATCGTCTGCGGCGCGGCGGGCACGACCCGGTCAAGATTTTCGCGGCGTATCACGCGGCATCGAATCACCGCGGCCAGCCGACGGTGATTCTGGCGAAGACCAAGAAGGGATACGGCATGGGCACGGCCGGCCAGGGCCGCATGACCGGGCATCAGCAGAAGAAGCTCGACACCGAAGCACTGCTTGAATTTCGAGATCGCTTCGCGCTGCCACTGAGCGACGCGCAAGCAGAGAGCGTTGAATTCATCCGGCCGGTGCCTGACAGTCCGGAGATGAAGTATCTGCATGCGCGGCGTACCAAGCTCGGCGGCTATTTGCCCGTGCGCGACGCGGCGTGTCCTCCGCTTGCGACGCCGGAGGCGCCGGCCTTCGGCCGCTTCGCCCTCGAAGCAAACGGCAAGGAGATGTCGACCACGATGGCCTTCGTGCGCATGCTCTCCGCTCTGCTGAAGGAGCGCGAACTCGGCGCGCGCATTGTGCCAATCATCGCCGACGAAGCGCGCACGTTCGGAATGGCCGATCTGTTTCGCAGCGTCGGCATCTACTCGCCGGTCGGGCAGTTGTACGAACCCGAAGACAGCGCGCAGATCAGCTACTACAAGGAAGCGAAGAACGGGCAAATTCTCGAAGAAGGAATCAACGAAGCGGGCGCGATCGCTTCCTGGGTTGCGGCGGGTACGAGCTACTCGAGCAACGGTTTCGCAATGTTGCCGTTCTACATCTTCTACTCGATGTTCGGCTTTCAGCGCGTGGGTGATCTGCTGTGGGCCGCCGCCGACTCGCGCACGCGGGGCTTTCTGCTCGGCGCCACCGCGGGCCGCACGACGCTATCGGGCGAAGGGCTGCAACACCAGGACGGCACCAGCCACCTGATCGCGAGCACGATCCCGAACTGCCGCGCCTACGACCCATGCTACGCGTACGAGCTGGCGCTGATCGTCGAGGACGGCATGCGGCGCATGCTGACCGACCAGCAGGACGCGTTCTACTACGTCACCGTAATGAACGAGAACTATGCACAGCCATCGGCGCCTGCGGACGTGCGCGAGGGCGTGCTGCGTGGCATGTATCGCATTCGCTTCGCGCCGGACGCGAAGGTGCGCTTGCTCGGTGCCGGCACGATTCTGCGCGAGGTGCTGGCGGCCGCTGAATTGCTGGAAGCTGAATTCGGTGTCGCGGCAGATGTCTACTCAGTGACTAGCTTTACCGAGCTGAGACGGGAAGCCATGCACTCGGAGCGCGCTGCGCGCTTAAGCGCCGTTGGTGACACCGCATGGATAGAAAAGCAATTGCCTGCGACCGGAGTTCCGGTCGTCGCAACCAGCGACTACGTTGCCGCGGTGCCGGACCTGATTCGTACTTGGGTGCGCGACACTTACGTTGTGCTCGGCACCGACGGCTTTGGCCGGTCGGATACGCGAGTGGCACTGCGTGAGTTTTTCGAGATCGATCGCAGGTCGATTGCACTCGCCGTATTGCAGACTTTAGACCCGTCTCGCGCAAACGATGCGGCTAATCGGTGGGCCGTCAATAGTGCCGGCCAGCCGCCCTGGCATCGCTAGAAAGAACCCGCCAGCCTGCTACTCGATCAGGATTACCCGATAGTCGTTCACGTTCGTGCGCGTCGGTCCGGTGAAGATTAGCTGGCCGGCGCCATGAAAATAACTGTACGAATCGTGCTTCTCCAGGGCGGCACTGGCCGCTGCGCCGCGTGCGGATGTTTCCTCCATGCGCGTGGGCTCGAGCCACGCCCCCGCGTTGTCCTCACTGCCGTCGATGCCGTCCGTATCGCACGCCAACGCATGCACGTCCGGCATGCCATCGAGTTCAACGGCCAACGACAACAGAAATTCGGTACATCGGCCGCCCCGGCCTTTTGTTCCGGACGGCAGCGTTACCGTGCATTCGCCGCCGGAGATCAGCGCTACCGGCGGTGCGAAAGGCTTGTTGTGCGCGCGGATTTCGCGCACCAGCGCGGCGTACACCTTCGCGACTTCGCGGGCTTCGCCGGTGACGGTGTCGCCGAGCAGGACTGCGTTGATGCCGGCTGAATGAAACACTTCGGCGGCAGCTTCGAGTGAACGATGCGCGGTTGCGATGACGCGGTTTTCGACGCCGGCGAACAGCGAATCGTCGGGCTTCGGCGTCTCGGCAACATCACCGCGGGCGCCGCGCTGCAGC
>JBGSWX010000590.1:0-2615 GCA_041751695.1 Burkholderiaceae bacterium
GAAAGAATCGAGCAGGCGAAAGCTGACTGGCGCGCCGGCCGCATGAAGCTGCCCGACCTCGATCACGACGAGTTCATCCCGCTGCCGCCGGATCCTTCCCCGCCTGCGAATCCGATGTCGTAGCGATCAAGACTCGAACCGGTAAACAAGTTCGTATCGAGTCATTTCGCAAGAGGCTAGCGCGGTCGAAGTGCTGCGGCTAGCTGTTCGTAGGCTGCAGACGAATAGCCTTGAACGCGCCGATCGCCTGCAACCAGCAGCGGCACGCCGCCACTGCCACCGGCGCCGATAAACGCGCGCATGCCGTCGACGTTCTCGATGTCGTACTCGACGTAGTTGATCTGCGCCGCTGCCAGATGCGCCTTCGCACGTTTGCAGTGGCCGCACCAGCTCGCGGTGAACAGCGCCACATCGCCGGCACGTGGAGCACGCGCGGCGCTGATCCGGCCTTCGGCGCTCTTCTCCAGTTGCTCGCGAAAGCGCAAAACCTGCGCAGGCAGAGGGCTGGAGGGCAGGTTGCGAAACTCCAGCGCGTTGGCACGCGCTCGATCGGCCGGAGGCTTGTCGCTGTACGTGATCTCGCCGTCGGGACCGACCGCTTTGAATACGGTATCGGCGCTCGCCGTCATCGAGATCGCAAATGACAGCACACACACGGCGCTGCGCAGGATCGTCGTCATCCGTTGTTGGTGCTAGCGCTGCAGCTCGTTGAGGTGCTGTTCGGTCGGCAGCCTGGGCTTGTCGCGCTCCTTGCTGACCAGGCACAGAAAGCCGAGCGCATTGTCGGGCGCGGCGTAAAACTGGTGCCACGTCAGCGGATCCACGGTGACCAGGTCGTGCGCCGCGATCGGCTGCACGTCGGTGCCGATGCGCACTGTGCCGCGGCCGCGCAAGATCAGCACCGCGTGCGTGTGCTGGTGCTGTTCCAGCGTTGAATAGCCGCCGGGCGCGATTTCAAAGTAGCGCAGCTCGCAGGCCTGGTCTGTTTGGGAGAACAGCACCTGGCGCGTGATGTCCTTGAACGGTGCGCTGCCTTCGGCCTTATATCGAAGACGATCGACGTCCTGCCACCCGAAGTCACCGGACCCATCGGTCAGAAGTCTGCGAATCGCGCTCATGCGGCGACCGCCTCTGCAGCGGCGGCGACCGCGTTGACGAACTCGGTGCTGCGATTGGCCAGTTGTTCGGGCTCCGCCATCAACGCCCCTCCGATCAGCAGCATCGAATCGCGTCCGTATTCACCGACGACTTCGGCCGCGCGGTCAACGCGCATGCCGCCCGCCGGCGTTGGCAAGGTCGGGTGAAGGTCATGCCACGGCTGCGTGTTGTGGCGCGCGATCGTATGGCACTCCTCGCGCGAAAAGGAAAACCTGCCGCCGTGATTCGGAAAGATCATCGCGTCCGCGCCGAACAGTCGAAACAGTTTGCCGAACAGCGCCTGCGGCGCGATGCGAAGGCCGCCGAGCGACGGGTGAGCGATGAACATCGTGTCGCCGAACTCGCGTTTCAGCGCGACCAGCGTGGCCACGCCGCACACCATCGGTGCGATCAGAACCAGTTGCACACCTTCGCGCTGCGCCAACTCGATCTGCGAGCGCATCTGGTCGCAGTGGCCGTACAGGCTCGGCGCGTACAGCGTGCGGCCGCCGCCGCGACGACCACTGTTGGCTTCGACGACCGCCCGCTGACACGCGCGCACGCGCTCGACAAAAGGCGCTCTGCGTTGATCGGCCCATCCATGGTCGTCCTTGATCACGTCGATGCCAGCGTGCGCGAAGACACTGCACATGCGCGCCAGCGCATCAACGGTGGAGCCGATCGGTTTCAGCGCCGTGCACGTCAGCGGCCGGTCGTATACGCCGGTTTGTTTACGCATGCGCGCGATGCCGCCATTGGGCCCGCCCCACATGCGCGCAAGCGCGGTGGGGATCTCGACATCGATTAGCTCGACATCGGGCTGCAGCGAGCAGTTGCCGAACAGCATGTTCATCAATTGGCCCGCATCGTCGCCGACCGTTTCGGCGCTGAGCGCCAGGCGCGCCGTGTGCGTGCCGTCGCCGTCTGTAGTCACGTCGTCGACGCGCGCGACCATCGTGTCGAGCACGTTCTGATCGGTGACCGAAGCGGCAAGCATCTCGATGCTTTGCTCGAGCGCGAGCTGGTGCGCGCGCTGGGCGCCGTCGAGCGCGGGTCCGCGCAGACGATAGGTGGCGATGATGCGGAGAGGATCGCTGGCCATGCGATCAGATCACCTCGAAGTACCGCTTCAGCTCCCAGTCGGTCACCGCGTCCTGCCACTGTCGCCATTCCCAATCGCGCGTCGCGGCAAAGTGATCGACGAAGATGTCGCCGAACCAGTCGCGTGCGAGATCGCTGCGGCGAAAAATGTCGGTGGTTTCCTTCAGCGAGCGCGGCGCGCGCGGAATGTTCTCTGAGCCTAAATTGGTGCCGGTGATCGGTGGCGCCGTCAACTTCAGTTTCTTCTCGATGCCGTGCAAGCCGGCTGCGAGCAGCGCGGCGACCGCCAGATACGGGTTGATGTCTGAGCCCGGGCAGCGCGTTTCGAGCCGCGTGCTTTTCGACGAACCCGGAATCACGCGGAAGCTCGCGGTGCG
>JBGSWX010000591.1:0-2028 GCA_041751695.1 Burkholderiaceae bacterium
TGTAAACGGCTTGCGCGGCGCCGATGGTGACGCCTTCGACGCGCATGCCGACCGCCACGCCCTCGCCTAGGTCTTCCACCGGTACAAGCGTGACCAGTTCGGGGTCGTAGTCGCCGAAGGCTTCCTCGGGTTCGAGTTGCAATGACAACTCATCGCCCGTTACCTTGCCGCGCAATTCCTCTTCGATGCGGGCGAAGATGTCGCTGTGGCCGTGCATATAGGTCAACGGGGTGTCCGTCTTGTCCAGCAGTTCGCCTTGCGCGTCGTACATCGATACGTCGATGCTGACCAGCGTGTCGTCGTCGATCTTCATGCAGTGCGGATCGTAAATCATCGCCTTCATATAATTGACGCGTGCATCAACTCGCAGTTCTCCGACGGCTTGGCACGATCAGCGTGCGGCAATTCATGCGCGAGTACTGGCAGCGCAGACCGCTGCTGATTCGCGGCGCATTGCCGGACTTTGTGCCGCCGATCGATCGGGCGCGGCTGTTCGAGCTGGCGCGTGATTCGGCTCTGGAGAGCCGTCTGATCACCGCGTTCGCCGGGCGCTGGTCACTTAGGCATGGTCCGTTTGCTCGCCTGCCTTCGGTCCGCCGTGCAGATTGGACGCTGCTTGTGCAAGGCGTGGATCTGCACGATGACTCGGCCAATGCGTTGCTTTCACGCTTTCGATTCCTGCCTGATGCGCGGCTGGACGACTTGATGATCAGCTTTGCGACCGATGGCGGCGGCGTCGGTCCGCATGTCGATTCGTACGATGTTTTTCTGTTGCAAGCCGCGGGGCAGCGGCGTTGGCGCATCAGCCGGCAGCGCAACTTGCGCCCGAAGCGAGGATCGCCGCTCGACAACGTGAACGGGTTTCGTGCATCGCAAGAGTGGCTGCTTGAGGCGGGGGACATGCTTTATCTGCCGCCGGGTATCGCGCATGAAGGCGCCGCAGTGGGCGCATGCATGACGTACTCAATCGGGTTTCGCGCGCCGAGCTATCAACAGTTGCTCGAACCGTGGCTCATGGAATACGCAGAGCACGCGGCGCTGCGCGGCAGGTATGGCGACGCCGGAGCCACCTCGACGGAGCACGCTGCCGCACTCCCGGCTTCGATGACGCGCAGAGTCCACGCAAAGCTTGCGCAACACGCGCCGAGCCGGACCGACACCGAGCGCTTTCTGCTGCGCTATCTAACCGAGCCCAAAGCAACGACGACTTTCGACCCGCCGCCGAAACCTCTTTCGCGCGCTGAGTTCCGACGCGCCGCCGCCTCGCGCGGCGTTCAGCTCGATCGAAGGACCAAACTCATTTATGCCAACAATGCGGTGGGTATCAACGGCGAGTGGATCAAGCCGCTGCCGGATTCTCTGACAACATTGAAAACCTTCGGCGATCAACGTGCTCTGTCACCGCGTCTGATGCGAAGTCTGCCTGCGACCCTTTGGTCGCTACTGCACAATTGGCACAGTGCGGGCTGGATCAACATCGCCGACTAAGCTTGCGCCATGGATCCCGATAAAAGCGAACCGACCGAGCCGGCTCCGAAGCGCACGCTGATCACTTCGCGTGCTGAGACGCAGGCAGCCGTGCTGCAGACCATAAGCGTGGCGACGCGGCGGCTGTTGTGCGTCCATGCCGATCTTTCGATCTTCGATTTGTCGCGTACCGAGGTCGTCGATCTGCTCTCGAAGTTTCTGCTTGCGCACCGAAGCGCCCGCGCGCGACTGCTGGTGGACGACGCCATCTGGCTTGACACGCGCGCGGCGCGCCTGCGTGGATTGCAGCAGCGCTTTCCGCTCGCGCTTGAGTTGCGCGTAGCTTCGCTCGATGATCCAGTGGGCGACGATGCCACGATGATCGCCGATGACGCCACGGTCCTGGACATGAAGCCGACCGCGCAAGCGCGTGGCGACCTCTGGCTCAACAACAAGCCGCACGCGCAACCGCTGATTACTGCCTTCGGGCGACGATGGGAGGCTGCAGCGCATAACCTTCCGGTCGTCCCGCTGGGCCTCGGTTGACGACGCTCCTCAGTC
>JBGSWX010000592.1:0-3396 GCA_041751695.1 Burkholderiaceae bacterium
GCGTTCGGCGCGCTGGCGGTGTGGCTCGCGCTGACGCCGCGCCAGAACTCGAACTAACACCCACGCGTGGATCCAATCGACGTCCCGGTCGATGCCATCAGCTTCGACCGCTCGATGCCGTCGCCAGCGGCGATTGCGCTCGCGATTCTTGCCGGGTTCGATAATCACTATGGGCGCTTTCGCTACGTCGCGCAGCAAGCGAAGGCACTATTCGAGAATGGCAACTGGCACGCGATCCGCGAACGCGCCCGCGAGCGCATCGACTTCTACGATAGGCGCGTGATCGAAGCAACGGAGACCATCGAGCGCAATTTCGACCTCGATTCGCTGACCGACGTGGAGCGCGACGCTCTATGGCAGGCGGTCAAGCAGAGCTTCGTCGCGTTGCTGGCCGATCACCGCCAACCCGAGTGCGCCGAAACGTTTTTCAATTCGGTGTGCACCAAGCTCCTGCACCGCGATTACTTTCACAACCGCTTCATCTTCGTGCGGCCGGGCGTGGCGACCGAGTACATGGATTCCGACCCACCGTCATACCGCAGTTACTACCCGGCGAGTGACGGGCTGAAGAAGGTTCTGCGGAAGATCGTCATCGACTTCGGACTGGCGTGCCCGTGGGAAGACGTCGAGCGCGACATCCGGCGCGTGGTGCGTGCGGTGATCGACGCGCACGGCGCGGGCGCGGCGTTCAAAAAACCGTGGCATATCGAGCCCGATTTTCAGCTGCAGATTCTTTCGAACCTTTTCTTTAGAAACAAGGGCGCCTACATTGTCGGCCGCGTCATCAACGGCACCCGCATCACGCCGGTGGCGGTGCCGATTCTGCGCAACTCCAACGGCGCGCTTTACATCGACACCGCGCTTTTCACCGCCGATTTGATGACCGTGCTGTTCTCTTTTACGCACGCGTATTTTTTGGTCGACATGGAAGCGCCCGCTGCCTACGTCGATTTTCTGCGCTCGATTCTTCCGACCAAACCGAGCTCGGAGCTCTATACCAGTGTCGGCCTCGCCAAACAGGGCAAGACGCTTTTTTACCGTGACTTCCTGCACCACTTGAAGCACTCGCACGACCAGTTCGTCACCGCCCCCGGCATCAAGGGGCTGGTGATGACGGTGTTTACGCTGCCGTCGTATCCGTACGTGTTCAAGCTGATCAAGGACGTGATTCCGCATCCGAAGGACACCGACCGGCCGCAGGTGATGTCCAAGTATCGATTGGTCAAGCTGCACGATCGTGTAGGCCGCATGGCGGATACCTGGGAGTACTCGCAGGTCACGCTGCCGCGATCGCGCTTTTCTCCGACATTGCTGCGCGAACTGCTCGCGGATTGCGCGAGCATCGTTAAGGTGGATGAAGAAACGGTGCTGATCGAGCACGTGTACATCGAGCGGCGCATGACCCCACTTAACATTTACCTGACGCATGCCACCGACGACGAGCTCGACCACGCGGTGTTCGAGTACGGCAATGCGATCAAGGAGCTGGCGGCCGCCAACATTTTCCCGGGCGACATGCTGTACAAGAACTTCGGCGTCACGCGGCTGAACCGCGTTGTGTTTTATGACTACGACGAGATCGAGTACATGACCGACTGCCAGTTTCGCCGCGTGCCGGCGGCTCGACATCACGAGGATGAGATGGCGAGCGAGGCGTGGTACGCAGTCGACAAGCGCGACATGTTTCCTGAAAACTGGGGCCCATTTTTGCTCGGCGATACGCGCATACGCGCGGCGTTTCTGAAGCACCACGCCGACCTTCTCGACTCGGACTTCTGGAACACGCGCAAACGCCACCTCCAGGCGGGCAGGTTCGAAGATGTATTCCCGTATCCGGCGACAATGCGCTTCAGCAACCAGTCCGACCGCCGGCATGCTTCAGAATCCGGGCTCAGCGAGCAACTTCGCGAACCCCCTCACTTTCGAAATCCATCATGAATGATCCCGTCGTTATCGTCTCGGCTGCGCGCACCCCCATCGGCGGCCTGCTCGGCGATTTTTCCTCGCTGCAGGCACACCAATTGGGTGCCGTGGCGATCAAGGCCGCGGTCGAGCGTGCCGGAATAGACCGGAACAGCATTGATGAGGCGTTGATGGGTTGCTGCCTGATCGCGGGCCAGGGCCAGGCGCCGGCACGGCAGGCCGTGCTCGGAGCGGGGCTGCCGCAATCGGTCGGCGCAGTGACGCTGTCCAAGATGTGCGGCTCGGGCATGCGCGCGATGATGTTCGCGCACGACATGCTGGTCGCCGGCAGCGCCAACGTGGTCGTGGCCGGCGGCATGGAGAGCATGACCAACGCGCCGCACCTGATGGTCAACGCGCGCAAGGGCTACCGCTACGGCGCAGTGACCACCTTCGATCACATGGCGCTCGACGGGCTGGAAGACGCGTATCAGCGCGGCAAGGCGATGGGCGTGTTCGCCGAGGACTGCGTCGCCAAGTACTGCTTTACGCGCGAGCAGCAGGACGCGTTTGCGATCGCCTCGACCGAGCGCGCGATCAAGGCAAATAACGACGGCAGCTTCGCGTGGGAGATTGCGCCGGTCAAAGTGACGAGCAAGGCCGGCGACATTGAAGTGAGCAAGGACGAGCAGCCGTTCAAGGCCAAGCTCGACAAGATTCGCGGCTTGAAGCCGGCGTTCAAGAAAGACGGCACGATCACCGCCGCGAACGCATCGTCAATTTCGGACGGTGCAGCGGCGCTGGTGATGATGCGCCAATCGACGGCCAACGGCACGGGCGGCAAACCGATCGCACGCGTGCTCGCGCATTCGGTGCACGCCGCCGCGCCCGAGTGGTTCTCCACCGCGCCGATCGGCGCCATCGACAAGCTGTTGAAGAAAATCGGATGGAAGCCGGGCGACGTCGACCTGTGGGAGATCAACGAAGCGTTTGCCGCGGTGACGATGGCGGCGATGAACGAGCTCAGTCTGCCGCACAACAAAGTCAACGTCCACGGGGGCGCGTGCGCGCTGGGCCATCCGATCGGCGCTTCGGGCGCGCGCATCGTCACCACCTTGCTCGGCGCGCTGAAGAAAACCGGCGGCAAGCGCGGTGTCGCCGCGCTTTGCATCGGCGGCGGCGAAGCGACTGCGTTGGCAGTGGAGATGCTCTAGATATACAACGCAGGCACGCATCCGATGTTCGGCACCCACGATCTACTTCTGTTCGTCGTCACTGCGCTCGTGCTCAATGCAACACCGGGCGTGGACATGCTGTACACGCTCACGCGCACGTTGCAGCACGGCTGGCGCGCGGGGTTGATCGCCGCGCTCGGCATCGTTGCGGGGTGCGTCGTTCACACGCTGGCGGCGGCCCTCGGGCTGGCCGCCTTGCTCGCAGCATCGGCCTGGGCTTTTACCGCCGTCAAGTGGATAGGCGCAGCGTATCTGCTGT
>JBGSWX010000593.1:0-4104 GCA_041751695.1 Burkholderiaceae bacterium
AGCTCCGGCCATCGTGCTGTTGCGTTCGGGGCTGTCCGCTGGCAGACAGCGCTCGTCGCCGAAGTACACGTGCCATCGCGACCAGTCGGCACTTTCTTCGCGCAGCAGTTGATAAACGCCACGCGGCGTGTTGCCGCCGGCGAGCACGATCAAGAATTGGCGGCGCACTTTGATTGCCCGTCCGGCGGCGTCAACGATGCGTCGGCATGCGGTGCGATTCAACTCCGCAGCGTCGGCGACATCGAGCCAGCGCGTGGTCACCGCTTACTGCTCATTGCTTCCTCATTGTTTCTTAATGTCGTGCCCGCCAAACTGATTGCGCATCGCCGACAACATCTTTGCCGAGAACGAATCCGAATCGCGCGATGCAAGGCGAGCAAGCAGCGCGAGCGTGATGGCCGGCGCCGGCACGTTCAGATCGATCGCTTCGGCAACTGCCCATCGGCCCTCGCCGGAATCTGCGACGTACGGTGCGATGCCTTCGAGATGCGGATTGCTCTTCAATGCGTTTGCCGTGAGATCAAGCAGCCACGAGCGCACGACGCTTCCATCGCGCCAGATCTCGGCCACTTGGTGCAGATCGAGCGCGAACTCCGATTTATGCTGCATGACCGAAAAGCCTTCGGCATACGCCTGCATCAAACCGTATTCGATGCCGTTGTGAATCATCTTCGTAAAGTGACCCGCGCCGCTCGGGCCCACCCGGCCCCAGCCTCGATTCGGCGCCGGTGCCAGCGTTTCGAAAATCGGCCGCAGCCGCTCGACGACGGACTCGTCGCCGCCGATCATCATGCTGTAGCCCTCGGCCAGCCCCCAGATTCCACCGCTGGTGCCGCAGTCGACGAAGTTCAATTGCTTGTCGGCGCAACGGCGCGCGCGTAGCTGCGTATTTTTGTAGTTCGAATTGCCGCCGTCGACGATCGTGTCACCCGCAGTCAGCAAAGGCAGCAGCGCGGTGACGGTGGCTTCGGTGGCATCGCCGGCAGGCAACATCAACCAGAGCGCGCGAGGCGTGGCCAGTTTCTGCACGAGTTCATCGAGTGACGCGGCCGACTCCGCACCGTGCTTATCAACGCGCTTGCGTGCTTCCGGCTTGAAGTCAAAACCAACTACGCGATGACCGCCGCGCAGCAATCGCTCTGACATGTTGGCGCCCATGCGCCCGAGCCCGACCATGCCGAGTTCCATGGGCCTGCTATGCCAACTTGGCGAGAACTCCGTTCATTTCTTCTCGGGAGAACGCTCGCATTGTCTGAGTCCGGACGTTGCCCCCAGCGCCGACGGCCAAGCCGACCGCGGTCATCGACGCGTCGTCAGGCGCTTCGAATATTCCAACGACATCGAAGCTTCCGAGGGTCCAGTAAAACTCCTTCACGGTGACGCCGAATTTTTTTGCCAGTTCTTTAACGGCGTCGGCACGCTTGGTCGTGTCTTTGGCGCTACGGACGCCTTGATCCGTGAAGCTCGTGAGGACAATGTAGGTTGCCATGATGATTCCTCCTGACAGCGTTTGAGGCCCATGAAACAGCAGTTGATGGCGACACGGCCTCGATCTGTGCCTGCCCGACTTAACGGGTCACTGCAGTTTAATTTCCCCGTCGAAATTGACGTTCAACTTTAGGCCAGCGACCTCAAGTGTCATTTTGGCGGGAAGGGATTCGGTACCTGAGACGGTGCGATCTGCAATCGCCTTTGCCACTGCTTGTTCAATTTCACGCTGCGAATTGACGCCAACCATCTTTAGAAATTGGCGAATGCTCAAATTGAATCTTTCTTCGTTCATTGATGTCTCCGGTTATTGCGGCCGCAGGTCTTACGCTCTGACATCACCACATTCTGATCCGATTCCCTTTAGCCGCGGCGCAGACGCGATGACGCGCGGTGACCGGCGTGTAGCACATCAACAGAACTCAGGCTCGCGCAGCGCGCTCGCAAGCCCGTCGATACCATGCCGTTGTACGAGGTTGGCAAGCGCGTGCAAACTGTCGCCGTCGCGGCTATCGACAATTCAGCGCGATTGAAGCAGGCATCTGGGAAGGACAGCATCAGGGACGGTGGCGGCACGATTTCCACGGCGACCGATTTGAAGGCTATTCATGGCGGAGGAATCAATGAAGGAAAACAGGCGCGACTCGAGCCACCGCGGTTATGCGCGTGACTCAAACCGCCGGGAGTTTCTGCGCGCCACGGCTCCAATTGAACGGCTTGTCTGGTTGCATTTCGCTATTCCTCGATAAACCTTGCCCTGAGCTCTGGAGTTGGCACCATGCATGAATCGAGGCGCCCGAACCAACGATATCTATTTCGAGCGACCACGTCGTACGCCCAGTCTCGGAGTCGCCGTGGAATGAACTTGATCACGCCAAGGGGCTTCCACGCCCGGCGAAAATAGCGCGACAGCCGGATCGCTGCATCAGATTTCACGTACGCCTTCCCGTCGGCAATAAGTATGAAAGTCCTGGCGTCCTCGGGATCAAGCCCAAGTTCGCGCATGAGCCGCGTGCCCGCCGGCGATTGCACAGGCGTGAATCGGAGCGTCTGGTCGGCTTCGTGATCCAGGATGAATCTTACGGAGCGCGCGCAAAGGTTACATACACCGTCAAAGATCACGACGTTGTCCAATTTAAAGCAGTTCTCCTTGCACCGTAGGAATCACATGGCCGCCCACGCGTATTTCCCGGGACCCGTCGACCATTCGCGCGCGCAGCATGACCACGGAAGGGCGACGAACCTCGTAACCTTGCTCGATCCGCAGTGAAAGATCGGTTGCGGGAAAGAACCGATGCTCCAGCAGGTACGCGCCGAGGAATGCTGCGCCATTTCCGGTGGCTGGGTCTTCGCGGACGCCATGCGCCTCGAAAAAGAACCTCGCGCATAGGTCGTTCCCCGAGTGATGCGTCTCGCGACAGAAGATGTAAACGAGCGGCGGAAAACCAGCCGCTGCCAGAGGAGCAAACGCCTCGAGATCAAGCTTGCTGCGTCGGAGCGCCTCGAGACTGCGCAGCGGGACGATGATGAGCGAGGTGCCGGCGGAAATTTGCTGGACCGGCGCCCGGACTCGATGTCCTCTCGCGAGATGCCGAGTGCCGCTGCGATCTCCTCAGGAGCACACGTAGGCCCGAGCGACACCGGCGGTGCGAGAAACCACGCTACCTCTCCTCCATCAGCGGAGGATTCGAAGGTGACCGACACCGGACCCACTGCCAGGTTTAGCCGCACCGGACCCGACACCTCCGGCGCAACATGATGGCGCACGACCCAGGCCGTGCCGAGGATCGGATGCCCGGCAAAAGCAACCTCTCGCGCCGGCGTGAACATTCGGACACGGTATCCACCGTCGATTTCTGGCGCGGCCGTCACGAAGGTTGTTTCCGAGTAATTCGTCTCCACCGCGACTTGTTGCATGTGTTCGGGGGACAGGCAGGCTGCACCGACGACAACCGCCAACGGATTCCCCGCGTACGGCCGTTCCGCGAACACATCAACGATGTAAAAGCGCCGCGACATGGCTTTCGATACTGGCGTCTGAATCTAGCGGGGCGCAATGCCCTTCACCGCCCAGGCGAGCGCCGCATACGAGCGCGGGCCATCGGGTTCGCCATCGACGTACGCAAGCTTGACCGCATCGCGAAGTCTGGTTCGCTCGGCATCACTCAGAGTGGCGATGTACTCCGCCTGCGGTCCGTCCGTGCCAACGTAGGGCGCCCAGTAGTCTTCGAACGAAGCGAACTCCATGCGGATAACCAGGGTCGTCTCGACTACGTCGGTGAATCCCGCAGCGTGCCACGCATTCGCCAACTCTCCGGGGCGCGTCATGGGGCGTGTGTAACTGCGCGCGCGGCGCTCATTCGCTTTAGGGTCCAAAACGGCTGCCGTATCGAAGAACATTCGCGTTGCGACAAAGCCCCCGCGAGCGTCCCACACCGCCGCACCGGTGATGGCGCCCGGCCGGGCGACTCGCCTCATCTCGGCAATCGCTTGATCCGCTTTCGGAACGAAGTGCAGCATCAGCAGTGACAGAACGCGGTCGAAGGTGCCGTCTGGAAAGGTCAGCGCGCAGGCGTCTCCTACCTCGAAGACAACTTGAGGATCATCAATGTGGCG
>JBGSWX010000594.1:0-1739 GCA_041751695.1 Burkholderiaceae bacterium
GTTCGTCGGCCCGAGTGTGACGGTGCGGCCGAACAGCGGCGCGTTGATCGTCAAAGGCTGCGACAGCGCAGAAGGATGCGTGAGCGCGAGGTCGACCTGACCTGCAAGCAAGGCCCACGGACTCAGGCGCCATGACAAGCGCTCGGGCAGGCTGGCGCGCGACGCGCCGGTTTCCGCCGGCGAGGCCAGCACCACGATCGCCGAGCCGTTCCACAAAGTACCGCTCGCTTCGGCCAGCTCGATCCGGCCCGCGCTTGACGAGCGCACATAGCCGGCCGCCCATTGCGCCGGCGCAATCACAAGCGCGGTGATCAGCAGAATGACCAGCGCCGCAAGGACGAAGTAAATGGTGCGCATGTTCGGTCGCGTTCATCCGCTCGTCATCGACGCGCCATTCGCAACGCCAGCTCGACGTCGACGTTGCCGGGGGTCTTGTCGCGGGCGCTGACGGTGACCGAGGTGGCACGCGCGCCCAGCTCGCGCTCGATGCCGGCCAGCCACGGCGCCCAACTGGCGTATGGCACGTCGCTGAACGTCAGTTGCATATCGCCTTCGGACAGTGGAACGATTCGCGCAGCCTTGATGCCTGCGCGGGTCAACGAAGTATCGATCGCGGCCCGCACATCGCCGGCCGAAACCGACGCGACCTGCGGCCGCGTGCGCATCGTCTTGACTTCGGACAGCAACGCCTCGAGCTCGGCCGCACCTGCGCGCTGTTGCGGCAGGCTGCGTTCAAGCCGACCGATGCCGGTGAACGCGGGCTCGATGAGCAGCAGGAAAACAAGCACCGCCAGCAGCGCCAAGCCACCCACCAGCAGAATTGCGCGCTCACGCGGCGCGCGTTCTGCCCAGAAGAGTTTGAGAGCTTCCATCAGATGTACCTACGAAAGTCGGGCCGCAACGCACGACGGCTTTGCATTCGATCTGATCGACGACGCGGTTCCGCCCGCGCTGGCACTCGCGGTGCGGCAGCTCGGCGTCAAGCGCATCCAAGTGTTCGGGCGCGACGGCCCGCGCATGAGTCCGCTGGCGAAAGCGTTGAACGTTCAGATCGACGTCAACGCGCAGGAGGCCGATCCCGCCAGCACCGACACGGGAGTGAGCCTGCTGCAAGGAGCGTTTGCACAAGGCGGAATGATGGGCAGCTTCGGCAGCAGCTCGAAGGTGTCGCTGTCGAGCCGCGCGGTTCGCGTTCCGCTGCTGTGGATTGCGGCCGGCGCGGCCGTCGCAATTGTCGGCATGAACGCTTACAACCTGAAGCTGGCCGGCGAGGAAAAAACAATCCGCAGCCAGATGGAAACGAATTTTCGCTCGACTTTCCCGGAGGTCACGACCGTGGCCGACACCACCGTGCAAACCAAGCAGAAGCTCGCCGAGCTGCGCGCGCGCGCCGGCATTGCGTCGGCCAACGATTTCTCGGTGTTGAATGCGCGCACCGCACTGCTGCTGTCGGCGGCGCCGGTCGGCAGCGTCGCCGGCATGGAGTATCGCGACGGCGCGCTGAAGGTGAAGTTCAAGCCGAGCGTTACAGAAAACCCGGCGCTGCAGAACAGTCTTCGCTCGGTCGCCCTGCAACAAGGCCTGAACATCCGCTTCGAAGCCGACGGCTCGGCGCGCGTCACACCGGCGGGGGCATAGTGGCCTGCAACAGCCAATTCGAAAGTGCCTTACGCGTCGGGGCGGCCGACTGCTTTGTCGCTCGCCTTGCGCGTATGCGTAGGCTACGCGACGCGGCTCGC
>JBGSWX010000595.1:0-2593 GCA_041751695.1 Burkholderiaceae bacterium
GGGATTCGCTGTGGCCGTTATGAAGCGACCAGCGTTCCAGGCGTATTCGTGGCCGGCAACATCATCAAGGACGTGCAGCTTGCGATCGTCGCGGCCGCCGAGGGCACGCGCGCGGCGTTCGGCATCAACCGCTCGCTGACGCGCGAAGATTTCGAGTTGCGCGCTACGGGGGTGCAACGTGTGGAACATCCGCCGGTGGATGACGAAGACACCGCACGCCGCCGCCCGCAGGTATGAGCAGCACACCGATGTTGGTTGAGTTGGCAGCACAGGCCGCCAAGGCTCTCGCGTATTACTGCGCATTGATCGTGATCATGCGGCTGGCCGGCAAGCGGCTGGCGGGGCAGACCACGACGTTCGATTTGATCGTTCTAATTACGCTCGGCGTCGTGTTACAGGGCGTTGCTGTGCAGGCCGGAGTGCCAAACGCCGTTGTGTTTGTGGTGACGGTGTTCGCTGCGCACCGCGGCCTGGCGGCGCTATGTGCCAGTTCGACCTGGGTCCGTCATCTGGTGCGCGGCAAGCCGCGCGTGCTGGTGCGCGACGGCCGCATCATCGAGCACGCGCTCGAGCACGAAGGCATTAGCCGCGATGAGCTGCTTGCCGGCTTGCGTAAGCTGGGTTACGACTCGCCGGATACCGTCAAGCTGGCGGTGCTGGAAGAAACCGGCCATATCTCGGCCGTTGGTGTCGACGACGCAAGTCCGGCGATCACGTCGGGCCGGCTCAATTCGTAGTCTGCGCTGCGGTGGTTGCAGCCGCAGTGTGTTGATCGAAAAAATCGAGCATGACCTGGGTGGCATCGGGCCCGCGCGCATCAGCGTAGGAGCCCGCCGCGTCACCGCCGGACCACGCATGATCGGCGCCTTGCAAGGCCCATTCCTCGACGAGGCTCTTGCCGTTTTCTGCGACGTGCTGTGTGCGGCGATACGCGTGATGGCTTTCGTCTGCGTGCACTGAGTGCTCGACCGTTCGCAACGGCGCCCCGGATTTTTGCGTTGTGACTGCGATCTCGACCAATCGGCTGGCGTTGGCAGGATGGACGGTTCGATCCGCATCGCCGTGTAGCACGATCAGTGGCACCGCGCTGCGATCGCGTCGTGCCAGCGACGCGCCTCGCGGGCTGCCGGACTTCATTACCGCCAGGGCCGACGGCACGTTGTGCGCGGCACCGACCGGCAGACCCGAGTGAACCCCGATCGCGGCAAACAGGTCAGGGTACGCCTGCCCCACGATGGCAGCCATTGCACCACCGGCCGATAACCCCGCGACGTACACGCGGCGCTTATCGATTCGATACTCGCCGATCACCTGCCTCGCAATGGCGGCGATGATCGCGGGCTCACCGCGCCCGGCGTTCTGATGTTCGGGACGAAACCAGTTCCAGCATCGATGCGCGTTGGCGCGCTGCGTCTGTTGCGGATAGACGACCAGGCAGCGCCTGCTTTCGGCCCATCGATTGGCGCGCGTGCCGAGCGCAAAATCGTCCGGGTCCTGCGTGCAGCCGTGCAGCATCACCAGCAAGGGCGCGGGCGAGCCCTGGTAGCTCGACGGCACGTAAACCTTGTAGTCACGCGCCCCGGCGCCACTGGCGAAGTGTTTGCTTAGAAACTCCCCCGATGAGGGCGGAAGTGCAAACGGCGCCTCAGGGGCGCGCGGCTCGACCTTCGCAATCGGATCGACGATATCTTCAATATCGACGGCCGAATCGCCGGCGCGCTCGCTGGATCGCGCGGCGGGTGCAATCGGCTGCCCGCTTCGGAACAGCCCCTGAATGAATTGCGTTGCCGCGCGCGGGCCCTGCGTGCGAATGAGCCGCGTTGCGTGACGCATCGCTTCGCGCATTGCTTCGAGGCCTGGCTTGTCTACTTTCAAGTTTGCTCCGGTGTTACGTGATGCTGTTATTTGATGCGAGCGGCAAGCGCCCGTTTGACGCCTGCATTTGCGTGCAGCGCGCCCAACACAACGATCGACTCGATCGTCTTCAGCGCGAGCGCGGGTGTGACGTCCTCGGCGATGCTCGCCAGGCCGAGAACCTGGATCTGCAACTTCTCGCCGCGTGCGCGCGCCGCTTCCAGGTCCTTGCGCGAATAGTGATGAATGCCCAGTACCAGGCTGCGGCGGCTGACGGTCTGGCGCAGCATGTCGGCGTGCGAAGCGATTTGATTGCGCAGCGCGGTGCGAATCAAATCGGTGCGGTTCGAATAAAAACCTTCGCGCACCAGCAAGTCGATGTGCCCCAAGTCGACGTAGCCGACATTGATCGTGATTTTTTCCGAATCGGAGTGTTTAACAACCGCGGTACTCATCGATTGACCATCCATAAACCATCTGCCAGGATGGTGGACTTTAGCACGGCGCGCCTTCAACCCTTTCTTGCCGATCCTCAGTCCGGACCTACAATGCGCGGCCCATTTCCGGTCGCGCGTCCGGCTCACGTCGCACCACGAACCATGGCTCGCACCCAGATCATCGACGAACAACTCAACGCGCTGGCGGCGTATTTGCACAGCCGGCGCGACGCGATCCTGCACGCATGGCGCGCTGCGGCCGACGCCGATCCGCATCTCACCACTGCCAACTCGCTGCCAGA
>JBGSWX010000596.1:0-2157 GCA_041751695.1 Burkholderiaceae bacterium
AGCGGGTCCTTAAGGGCCTGCCTGTTTGAGAGAGCGAAGCGAGCGAGTTTGCAGGCCCGCCGCTGGCGCGAGTACCGCAGAGCAGTCGCGAAGCGACCGACGACTCAGGCAGCGCAGCTACGCCAAACGCTTGCGCACCGCGACTAACCAGCGCGCGCAGCGAAAATGCGTTTGAACGTTTCGCGCAGTGGCCGCACTTCGGCACGTTCGAATACTCCACGCTGCGCAAGCTCGGCGTGCAGCCGCGGCAAGCGGTAGTGCGGGACGGCCGGAAACAAGTGATGTTCGACGTGGTAATTCACATGGTGCGGAAACATCACGAAGCGCGCAAACGGTCCTACAAGATTCGTGCGCGCAGCCGTTAGCGGTGTCGAAAGATCGGTGACCGCACCGTGTTCGCAAATGGCGCGCAATCGCAGAATCGGCTGAATTACCGTCACCAGCGGCAGAGTCCATAGCACCAGAAATTTTGCCAGCGCCACCGGGCCGCCGAGCGCCAGCGTGACGATCGGCGCACTGACGTGGAACGCGACGACGCCCCAGCGGTCCCGTCGGGCCGCTGTGCGCAGTGCAGCTGACGTGTCGTCGAGTGGGCGCTGTGCTTGTTGCGTGTTCGCATTGATCGCCGGATTGCCGAAAAAGTAGGCGTATGTCTTGAACGCTGTCAATCCGCACACGTCTTTCACGAGCTTCTTCAGCAGGTACGCCCTGCCGCGTGGGTAGCCGCCGTGCAATGCAATGTCGGGATCGACCTCTCCGTACAGGTTGTTGTGATGCAGTCGATGAATGACGCGATAACTCATCATCGACACTCCGCCGATCGTTCCGACGAAGCGGCCGATCGCATCGTTGAGCCAGCGCGTCTCGTACAAGCGATAGTGGGCAGAATCGTGCGCCAGCACGAACAGCGCGTGTTGCTGAATCCCGATCAGCACGACCGCCGGAATGACCACCCACCACGTGAAGTTTGTCCATGCCACGCCCAGTAGCACGGCAATCGTGACAAGGGTGGTGCCTACTGCGAGCGTGGAGCGCCACGGTGACAGCCGCGTCAACTCCGCCAGTACTTCGGGCGGCAAGACTTTGCGCACGCGCGCTGCGTCCGCGTAGGCAGGCACGGCCGACGTACCGCGTAGATCGTCGCGGAACTCTTCGCCGAGCGCCGCGGTTACTTTGTCTGTCATGATCGCAATATAACCTCGTTCGCACGCGGGAAAACCGATGAAACTATCCAGCGATTCCATCGAAGAAGGCAAGCCGATTCCGGCCGAATTTGCTTTTTGCAAGACCGATCCGGCCAAGCACGCGACGCTCTCGGCCAACCACAATCCGCATTTCGCCTGGGACGATGTTCCGGCAGCCACCCGATCGTTTGTGCTGACCTGCCATGACGTCGATGTGCCGAGCAAGCCCGACGATCTGTTCAAGGAAGACCGCGAAATTCCGGCGGCGTTGCCGCGCATCGATTTTTACCACTGGGTGCTGACCGATATCCCGCCGACGCAGCGCGCGATCGACTCCGGCAGTTATTCGAAGGAAGTCAAACCGCGCGGCAAGAACGGCCCGGCGGCGCCCAACAACACGCGCCAGGGTCTAAACGGCTACACCGAGTGGTTTGCGAATGACCACGATATGAACGGCGACTACTTCGGCTACGACGGCCCGTGTCCGCCGTGGAACGATTCGATCGTGCACCGCTACGTGTTCACGCTGTACGCGCTCGATATCGAGCGCGTACCGGTCGACGGCAAGTTCAGCGGGCCCGACGCGCTGAAGGCGATCGCGGGTCACGTGATTGCGAAGGCGCAGCTGACGGGCACTTACACGTTGAATCCGCGGCTGGCGTAGCGCATGAAGACCCAGCTGCTGCTGATCCGGCATGGTGAGACCGCGTGGAACGCCGAGCATCGGATCCAGGGGCAGCTCGACATTCCACTGTCCCCGCGGGGGATGTTGCAGTCGGCGCGTCTTGCCGAATGCCTTGCAAGCGAGCCGATCGATGCGGTGTACTCGAGCGAGCTGTCGCGCGCGTGGCTGACTGCCGCGCCGCTGGCGGCCCGGCTGGGACTCGAGGCGATCGCAGAGCCGAGATTGCGCGAGCGATCGTTCGGAATGTTCGAGGGGCTCACGCTGGACGAGATTGCCGCGCGCTATCCG
>JBGSWX010000597.1:0-6049 GCA_041751695.1 Burkholderiaceae bacterium
CGGCACCTACTACCGCGTCGGCGGCCACCAGCCAATCAAGGCCGACGCGCGCGTGATCGCGGCCACGCATCAAAATCTTGAAGAGCGCGTACGCCAGGGCTCGTTTCGCGAAGATCTGTATCACCGCCTGAATGTGATCAAGCTGCGGCTGCCGCCGCTGCGCGAGCGACGCGAAGACATCGCACTGCTTGCACGCCATTTTCTGGCAAAGAGCGGGACCGAGCTGGGGGTTGAGGCGAAGCGATTGTCCGATGACGCCCTCGCGTTCATCAGCCATCTGCCGTTTCCCGGCAACGTGCGGCAGCTTGAAAACCTGTGTCATTGGCTGACCGTGCTCGCGCCGGCGCAGGTCGTAAAGGTCGAGGACCTGCCGCTGGAAGTTCGGTACGACACTTCTTCGTCGCTGGAGCCGCTCGCGGCATCGACTGGCAGTTCCGCGGACAACGGCCCCAGCTCGCCGGTGCTCCTGCCGTCCGATCCGCATTGGCCGAACGGCGACTGGCTGACTCAATTGACCATCGAAGTCGAGCGGCGACTCAAGGCCGGCAACCCGGACGTCATGGAGCATCTGGTGCGTGAATTCGAAGCGGCCGTCATTCGCGCGGCGCTGAAGCACACGCATGGGCGGCGCATCGACGCGGCCACGCGGCTGGGCGTCGGCCGCAACACGATTACCCGCAAAATTCAGGACCTCGGCCTCGAGGAATAGCGCGACGCTGGTCGCCGCCCTCTGCGTTCCGTCGCACCTTGCCGCAGTTCGTCGCAGCGGTCGCGACACGGGGGCCCGGTCGAGGATAATCGCGCCCCATTGAGGATGCCTGGCTACGAGTCACGCGTCCCCGGGGGATTCCGAGAATGCGTAAGCGCACAGGATGGATATTGACCGCGGCGCTGGTGGCCGCGCTTGTTGTCATGGTGGTCGCAGGCGCCGCGATTGCGATTTTGTCAAAGAAAGGCGAGACAGACGCCGCCAAGAAGCGTGAGCGCCCGCCGCTTGAATTTTCGCAGCGCGACGTCGTTTCTTTGCAGCCTAAGCGCCTGTCGGTCGAGCTCGCGGTGCCCGGATCGGTGCAGGCCGTTTCGCAGGCGACCGTGCGCGCGAAGCTCTCGGCTGAAGTCAAGCGCGTCCTGGTGCGCGAAGGCGACCGCGTGACCGCTGGTCAGTCGATTGCCGAGTTTGACACCGCGCCGCTGCGCGCGCAGATGGCCGAGCGCAAAGCAACGCTTGAATCGTCGCGCGCGCAATTGGCGATGGCCGATCGCACACGGCAGGCCAATGCGCAACTCGTCAAACAGAACTTCATTTCGCAAAACGCATTCGACACGGCCGATAGCGCGCATCAAGTGCAGCTTGCGGCGGTGGCCGCCGCGCAGGCACAAATGGAAATAACGCAGCTGTCGATGGGCGACGCCGTGGTGCGTGCGCCGATCTCGGGGACGGTATCCAAGCGTCATGTGCAGCCGGGTGAAAAAGTGAGCTTCGACGCGCCGCTGCTGTCGATCGTCGATCTCGCTCAGTTGGAAGTGCAGGCGCAAGTGCCCATTTCCGACGTCACGCAGATTCGCAAGGGCATGCCAACGCACGTCGACGTCGAGGGCGTTGTCGGCCGCAAATTCGAAGGCCGGGTCGAGCGCATCAACCCGAGTGCAGAACCGGGCACGCGCACGATCAACATTTACGTTTCGCTGGCGAATGAAGATTCTTTGCTGAAGGCCGGCATGTTCGCGCGCGTGTTGCTGACGATTTCGCCCGAAGTCGAAGTGCCCGCGTTGCCGCTATCGGCTGTGCGCACCGAAGCTGCGCAGACTTTTGTGTGGGTCGTGGCCGATGAGAAACTCCTGCGCAGAAACATTGTCATCGGCAAGCGCGACGAGCGTGCTCAGTGGGTTGAACTCACCTCGGGACTGGCTCCCGGCGAAGTCGTGCTCGCGACCAAGTTCGATAATCTGAAGGACGGTCTAGCGGCGAAGGTGATCAGCCTGGCGCCGGACTCCAGCGTCGCCGACAAAGATCGCCGTGCGCCGGCAAGAAATTAGAGCGACGAGAACCCGCCCTATGTGGATGACGCGCGTTTCGATCAATCACCCCGTGTTTGCCACGATGGTCATGGTGGCACTCACCGTGCTCGGCCTGTTTTCGTACGCGAAGCTCGGAGTCGAGGCGATGCCCGACGTGCGCCCGCCGCTCGTATCGGTGCAGGTGCGCTATCCGGGCGCCTCGCCCGAGCAGGTCGAAAACGATCTGGCAAAGCCAATTGAAAACGCGGTCAACACGGTCGCCGGCGTCAAGCGCATTCTGTCCGCGTCGTACGAAGGCATTTCGTATTCGTGGATTGAGTTCCGGCTGGACGTCGATACCGACCGCGTCACGCAGGAAGTGCGCGATAAGATTGCGCAGATTCGCGCCGGCTTCCCGCGCGATGTCAAAGACCCGGTCGTACAGCGCGGTGGCGACGAAAACGACGAGCCCGTGGCTTTCTATGCGTTGCTCGGCAAGAGCTTGTCGCAGCGGCAATTGACGACGCTCGGCGAACAGGTTGTGCAGAAAGGTTTTGAGCGCGTCAGTGGCGTCGGCCGCGTCGCGCTCGGCGGCACGGTGACGCGCGAGATTCAGGTGCGGGTGGATCCGGGCCGCCTAACCGCGTTTGGCCTCACGGTCGATCAGGTCGTCACCGCGCTGCGTAACGCGAACGTCAGCGTTCCGGTCGGCACGATCAGCAACAACACGGTCGAAGCGATCGTTCGCGTCGACGGCCGCATCGAAGAGCCGGCCAACTTCGGCAAGATCATCGTCGCGCGCAAGAGCGGGGCGCCGATCATGCTCTCGCAGGTCGCCGAAGTGTTCGACACCGAGCGCGAACGCAACTCGATCGCGCGCATCAACGGCGCTCCGGCGATCAGCTTCTACGTCTTCAAGGCGCAGGACGCCAACATCGTGCAGGTGGGCGACAGCCTGAAGATCGCCGCCGAAGACATTCGCAAGCTGTTGCCGGCGGGTACCGAGCTGAAGCTGCTGCGCTCCACCTCGGACTTCGTCAAAGGTGCCGTGAACAACGTCAAGATTACGATCATCGAAGGTGCGCTGTTGACGGTGTTGATTGTGTTTCTGTTTCTCGGCAGCTGGCGCAGCACGGTGATCACCGGGCTCACGCTGCCGATTGCGGTGATCGCCACGTTCATCTCGCTCAGGGTATTCGGCTTCACGCTGAACTACATGACGATGATGGCGTTGAGCCTGTGCATCGGCCTGCTGATCGACGACGCCATCGTCGTGCGCGAAAACATAGTGCGCCATATTCATATGGGCAAGGATCACTACACCGCGGCGCGCGAAGGCACCGACGAGATCGGCCTCGCGGTGCTGGCGACGACGTTCTCGATCGTCGCGGTGTTCGTGCCGATCGCGTTCATGGGCGGCATCGTCGGCAAGTTTTTTTATCCGTTCGGCATCACGGTCGCGGTCGCGGTGCTAGTGTCGATGTTCGTCAGCTTCACGCTCGACCCGATGCTGTCTGCGGTGTGGCGCGATCCGCCGCGCGGCATGCACGAAGTGCGCTTCGTGGGGCCGGTGCTGCGAGGCTTCGATCGCTTGATGGATCGTGTGCACGCGATCTATGGAAGGTTGCTCGGGTGGGTCTTGTCGCCGCGCCAGTGGACGCTTGGCGTAAAGGTGCCAAAGGTCAACGTTCCAATCGGTCTGCCGGCGATCGGTATCTGGCGCGCACTGCGCACGTTAGACGCTAGCTATTTGAAGCCACGCCTTGCAACGATCACCCCGCGCGGCATCACGCTGTGGATCGCCGCGCTGAGCTTTGCGCTCGCAATTCCAATCGCCGGGGTGGTCGGCACCGAGATGATGCCGGAGAGCGACGAGAGCTTTACCAGCGTGCGGCTGACGATGCCGGTCGGCTCGAGCCTCGAGTACGCCGACGAGCGCGTCAAGCGCGTTGAGCAGGCGCTGCGCGAATTCAAGGAGATCGATTCGATCGACACGGGCATCGGCACCGAGGGGGCGAAGAACACAGGCAGGCTCAACCTGAAGCTGGTGCCGCGCTCCGAGCGAGATCGCTCGCAGAAGAAATTCGAACAGGCGATTCGTCAGCGGCTCGCGGCGATTCCCGGCATCGAAATGAAAGTGGGTTGGGGCGGCCCGATCTACGTCGCGCTGCTCGGCAACAACGACGCCGAGATGCAGCGCGTGATCGCCGACCTGCGACAGAAAATCCTGTCGATCCGCGGCATCACCGACATCGAGGTGTCGCACAAGGAAGGCACCCCCGCGCTGTCGGTACGCCTGAAACCCGAGCTCGCGTCCGAATATGGCGTCACGTATGCGCAGCTCGGCACAACGCTGCGAGCACTGATCGGCGGCGAAAACTCGGGCTACTGGCTTGCACCCGACGGCCAAAACTACGAAGTGATCACACAGATTCCGCGTGCCAGCCGCACCGTAATCGATGACATATCGGGAATGAACATCGCGACCAGCCGCTTGATGGCCGACGGCACGCCAGAAGTGATTCCGCTGCGTGCGATTGCGACGATCGAACGGACGTTCAATCCCGAGAACATCCGGCGCCAGGATTTGCAGCGCAGGATTGCGCTGTGGGCCAACGTCCAGGGCCGCCCATCGGGTGACGCGGGCAAAGAAGTGCAGGCGATGGTGAAGGCCTATGAGCTGCCACCTGGCCTGCGCTTCGACATCGGCGGGCAGATTCGTGAGCAGGAGGAAGTCAACGCGGCCATCTTCGGCGCGTTGGCGCTGGCAGTGATCTTCATCTACATCGTGCTCGCATCACAGTTCGGCAGCTTTCTGCAGCCGATCGCGATCATGGCGTCGCTGCCGCTGTCGATCGTCGGCGTGATGCTTGCGCTGCTGATCACCAATACGACGCTGAATATCTTCTCGATGATCGGTATCGTGTTCTTGATGGGACTGGTCACGAAGAATGCGATCCTGCTGGTGGATTTTGCCAACAAGGGGCAGCGCGACGGGTTGTCGCGCAACGATGCACTGCTCGCTGCGGGTCAGGTCCGGCTGCGACCGATTTTGATGACCACCGCGGCGATGATCTTCGGCATGTTGCCGTTGGCGATTGGGCTCGGTGAAGGCTCCGAGCAGCAGGCGCCGATGGGGCGCGCGATCATCGGCGGCGTCATCACGTCGACGTTGTTAACGCTGGTCGTCGTGCCGGTGATCTACAGCTACCTCGATGCGCTCGAGCGACGTCTGAAAGGACGCCGCCGCGGTGCACCTGCACTGACGCATCAACCGGCCGACAAGGCCTAATCACCTGACGCGCGCTGCCTCGTGGCTCGAACAAGACCCCGACGAGCGCATCGTTCGCTGGGGCTGGATGATCTGGCTCGCATGGGGCGTCATCGGCGGCGGGCTGTTCCTGACCGACGTCAAAGCCGGCACCGGGGCGCTGAGTCTGATGCTGGTCGCGCCGTTCTGGGGAATGTGGCTGCTCTGGCCGACGTACCGTTTCATCCGCGCATGGTGGCGCTGGCAGTACGAAAGCGCATGGTCCGAATCGAACGGCGCGTACTACGAATTCGATGGGCAACCGATACGAATTCTCATGCAGCGCGATTCGATCTGGATTGTCGCTGACGACGTGTTCGACGCGCTCGGTCTGCGAGGTCGTCAACGCAACGTCGCGCGCGTGCGCGAGATCGCGGGACGCGACGGGCTCGTCAAGGCGCCCGGCTCGCGGTTGATGGCATTCTCCGAAATCGGAATCAAGGCGTGGCTCGATCGCCGCACCGACGCCGTTGCGGGCAAGTTCTCGTACTGGCTCGACACGCAGGTGATCGCGCCGTATCGCAAGCGGCAAGAGATTGCGGGAGACCGAATCGACTGAGAGTCGCAGCGCGCAAGCGTTTGGCGTAGCTGCGCTGCCTGAGTCGTCGGTCGCTTCGCGACGGCTCTGCGGTACTCGCGCCAGCGGCGGGCCTGCAAACTCGCTGGCGCTCAGACAGGCAGGCCCTTAAGGACCCGCTGGCGCTCCGCTCCTCGACGACGACTCCAAAGGCAGCGCATCTA
>JBGSWX010000598.1:0-4104 GCA_041751695.1 Burkholderiaceae bacterium
CTGCGGCCTGTGTCAGGCCATCGCGCGCATACAGTTCGAGCGCCGTGAAGTGCTGCGATAAAACGGTCGCACCTACGTTGGCGCTCGACGACTTCAGCGTGTGCACCGCGTGCCGAAGCGCCGTCACGTCGCCTTGCGACAACGCGCGCTCGGCGTCGGCCATCAGCTTCGAGGCTGTTGTCGTATAGGTCTCGATCAATCGCTCGAGCAGGCGAGCGGCGCCGCGCTGTTCCATTTCCCGGATGCGATCGATCACCGACATGTCGAGAACTTGGTCTTCGCAAGTCGCGGATTCAGACGGCTCATTACGCGTCATCGCATTGGCGCCTTGCCTGTTGGCAACGCGCACCGCGCGCCGACTCTCGGGCTGCGTCCAGCGCGCCAGCAGCGCATCGACCTGCTGTTGCTTGAACGGCTTGGGCAGGTACTCATCGAAGCCTGCGGCCAGGCAACGCTCTTCATCGCCGGCCAGCGCATTGGCGGTCAGCGCGACGATGGGTGTGTCCAGCGCGGTTTCAAAATCCGCTTGAGCAGCGGAGCGGAAGCGCCGCACCGCCTCGAAGCCGTCCATTTCCGGCATCTGGCAGTCCATGAATACGATGTCGAAGGATTGCGAGCGCAGCGCATTCAACGCTTCGCGGCCGTTGTCTGCCAGGCGAATCTCGCAGCCGAGATCGCGCAGCATCGCGCGCGCGACCTCCTGGTTGACCAGGTTGTCTTCGGCCACCAACACGCGCGCGCGGTGCACGGTTGCGGCAGCCGCAGCGCGCGCAATGGCGGCCGGCTGCTCGCTCGACAACACCTTGGCCAGCGCTTCGAGCAACTCATGCTGACGCACCGGCTTGGTCAAATACTGATCGACTCCATTTTCGAACGCCAGGCGCGCTTCATTGCCGCTCGCGAGCGACGTCAGCATCACCATTTTGACGTTCGCGAGCTGCGGTTCGCTGCGCAGCGTTGCCGCCATCGTCAGGCCGTCCATGATCGGCATCTTCATGTCGATGACGGCGACTTCGAACGGCGTATGGGCGCGCGCGGCAGCGCGCATCAACTCCAGCGCGGTGGCGCCGTGGTCGGCAGTGGCCACATCCATCTCGACCGCCTTTAACTGCAGCTCGAGAATGTTGCGGTTGGTCGGGTTGTCCTCGACCAAGATCACGCGGCGCCCGCGTAGTTGCTGCAAATTCACCGGCGGCGTGATGGCGGCGATATCTCCACCGGCCAGCGGAACGTCGAAGCGGAACGTCGAGCCCTCGCCGAACAGGCTGTTGACACTGATCGAGCCGCCCATCAGCTCGACCAGCTGCTTGCAGATCGCCAGCCCGAGTCCGGTGCCGCCGTAGCGGCGCGACATCGATTGATCCGCCTGCATGAATACGGTGAACAGTTTTTGCAGCGCCTCCGCCCGCATGCCGATGCCGGTGTCGCGCACTTCAAATGCGACGCGGTGCCCGCCGTTTTCCGCCACGGCGGTGACGGTGACGACGACTTCGCCGGCTTCGGTGAACTTCAGCGCGTTGCCCACCAAATTGGTCAGCACCTGGCGCACGCGGTTCGGGTCGCCCTTGGCAACCGTAGGAACTTCGGGCCCGATGCGCGAGGCGAGCTCGATGCGCTTCTGATGCGCGCGCGGTGCGAGCAGCTCAAACACGTCCTCGACGACGGTGCGCAGGTTGAAATCCACCGATTCGAGCTCGAGCTTGCCGGCCTCGATCTTCGAGAAATCCAGAATGTCGTTGATGATCTCGAGCAGCGTCTCGCCCGAGCGATACACCGCGTCGGCAAAGCGGCGCTGCTTGTCGGTCAACAGCGTGCCGAGCAGCAGCTCGGTCATGCCGAGCACGCCATTCATCGGCGTGCGGATTTCATGGCTCATGTTGGCCAGGAACTGCGACTTGGCACGGCTGGCCGATTCCGCGATCTCCTTGGCATCGCGCAGCACGCGCTCGCTTTCCTTCGCGGCGGTGATGTTCTCGAGCATCGTCAGGCGGAAGCGTTCGCCGCTGGCGTTGGAAAAGCGCACGCTGTGGCCGCGCACCCACACCACGCCGCCGTCACCCTTGAGCATGCGGCGCTCGAACGTGAACTGTTCGCGCTCGACCGCGCGGTCCATCTCGCTGCGCAGCAGGTACGCCGCGTCGACTTCGTCCGGGTGAATGAACGTGATCGGATCCTTGCCGATCATCTGGTCGATCGTGTACCCGAGCATGCGTGTGTGCGCACTGTTGACTCGCACGATGCGGTGATCCGACGACAGGATGGTCGAGGGCACCGGTGATTCGTCGAACAACGCACGGAAGTATTCGGCGCTTTCGCGCAGCGTGGCTTCGGTGCGCTTGCGTTCGGTGATGTCGGGGCTGATCAGCGCGTACTGAAAATACCGTCCCTGGTCGTCGCGCAGCGGCTGGCCTTCGACTTCAAGCACGCGATCTTCGCCCGAGCGCGCGGTCGCGACGAACTCGATCTTGCACGACTCGCCCCGCACGACCGCAGAGGCCATGCCGCGGATCGCACCGGAATCGGTCGCCTTGCCACGCATCAACTTGTGCGCCAGCCGGCCCCGCATTTCCTGCATGCCGATGCCGGAAAAGCGCATCACCGCATCATTGGCCCATTCGATGCGGCCCTTCGTATCCAGGATCAACACCATCTGCTCGGTGCGCGACGCGACCATTGCAAGCCGGCTCGCCTCGACCTCGCGCTGGCGCAGTTCGCGCTCGGCGCGCTGTCTCTCCGCTACGCGAGAGAGCTCGGCGCCGATGGCTTCGACCAGTTCAAGCCACGCATTGGTTGCCTCGACCCGATGGTCGCTGTAGAACTCGATGAATGCCGCGACGTGTCCGTGCGCCATGACCGGAATCACGACACCTGTTTGCAGCCCGGCAGCGAGCGCGACGTCGAGCCGGTTCCAGTCGGTCATGCGCGACAAGTCGGAGACCCAATTGGCCACGCCCGACAAATACGCGCGGCCGATCATGTGGCTGGGCGACGGCACGATCGCGATGCCGTTGCTGGCGTCGATGAACGCGCGGAAGCGCTCGGGATCGTGCGCATACCAGAGCGATCGCGGCGGCAGGCTGCGGTCCGCCGAATATTCGGGCAACAGCGCGACCCGGCCGAGCGGCCATTCGAGGTAATTCCCGATCTCGTTCAGCGCGCGCTCCAGCGTGCGCTCGACCGAATCCGATTCGTTGGCCGCCGCGGCCAATCCGCGCAGCAGGCGCATCAACGCGTACTGGCGCTGCAATTCAAGGCCGCCTTGCAGCTCGGTCATGTGCGCGCGCGACAAGCGGTCCGAATGCGAAAGCAGCGCACTGGTCATCGCGTCGAACGAACCCACCAGCGAATCGAGCTCGTCGCCTTTGCGCTGGGTTGCGCCGCCGGCGTAGCGCAGCGATAGTTCCTCGGCGCGTTCGGTCAACGACTTGATGGGCCGGATCAAATGACGCGTCAGATAGATGCCGGCCACGATCGTGGCCAGTATCGTAAACAGCACGACCGCGCCGAACGAGCGGCTCGAATCCGACAGCGCGTCGTACGCCATCGTGTTCGACACCATGACCGCGACTGCGATAGGCGTGTCGGTGATCGCAAGCGGCAGCAGCGACAAATCCTCGCTGCCGTCGAGCGCAACGTGCGCGGTCGCCCCGGTGCGCACACTCGCTCGGGCCTTCTGCAGCCAATAGGCATCTTCCGGCGGCGCGCTCGCCACTAGCACACGATCGACCGCCAGCAGCGCCACGTCGACGCCGAGTTGATTGGCCAGGCGATCGAGATACTGCTCGCCGATCAACCGCTCGACCGCCACCGCGCCGATGATGCGATGGCCGGCAATCACGGGCGCCACGGCGCGGATCGAAAGCCCTTGCAGCCGCTCGACCACGACGATGCTCTCCTGACCCGCGAGCGCATCGGCGACGCCTAATGGCTTATCGGTGTCGCTCAGGCGCAGAGTGCCGCCCTCGCCGGTGCGCTGAATCAAACGCGCACGCGCATCGTGCACCTCGATTAGTCCAACGCGCGCATGCCGGCCCTCCGTCTGTGCCCACTCGTGCACCGCAGCCGCTGCATTGCCTTTTTGCGACAGCGCGGCGGCCAGGTCGC
>JBGSWX010000599.1:0-1530 GCA_041751695.1 Burkholderiaceae bacterium
GCGCAGCGCACGCTCGCGCGGAACCAGCGTCAGCCCCCAGGTTTGCCCGGCCCGCGTCTGCGCGACGTTGTAGTGGTGGCGCAGCTCAACCAGATTGCCGCCGAGCGTGGCGCGCAGGCTTTCTACCAGTGCGGCCAGCAACGGCGCGTCGGCGAGTGCGAACGAGCGCTTTTGAGTTTGTCCGCGCACCGCAGCGCCTTCGTAGGTGACGACGCCACCTTGGATGCGCACCGATTCGCGCTGCGGTTCGATTGTGCGCCGCTCGAGAACGTCGGGCGACCGAAAGACCATCGTGCCGCTCGATTCGATCGGCGCTTTGAGCAGCGCGGAAAACTTGCGCTCGACAAAGCGCGCGTGCCGCTCGCGGCGCGTACCCAGTTCCGCGAAGAGTCGCGTGAGCTCGTCGTCGTTTGCGCGTGCCGGCGCGACGCATACGAGCGCACCGATTGCGATCAAGAAACGTCGTCGAGCGTTACAGTGAGTCACGTCGCTGCCTGTGCTTGGAGCTGCAAGATGCCGGTCGCAATCACACCGGCTGCGCATTTCAATGTGAAACGCACCGTGTCGCTGCCGGTAGACAACTCGCACTCGAAACTCTCGGATGGACCGAGCGGCCGCAGAAATTTGACGCGCTTGACGCCGATGATCGCGCTCGCGCTGCCGGTCGAGGCAAGACGGCGCGTCGCATCGGCGATCACCCATGAGAGCAGCCATGCGCCGGGAACGATCGGGTGGCCGGGGAAATGCCCCGCCAGCATCGGATGATGCGGGTCGACTGCGCAGCGCTCCGAAGATGATTCAGCGTGGCTCATCAAGGCGAACCGAATCCGCGGCGTCGGGTGCGTCCTCGTGCGAGCGGCGGCGCGCGTGCGACTTCGTACGCTGCATCCGCTGCGCTAGCGCCAGCAACTCGGCGCGCGGCAGCTTGCCTTGCGCATTGCGGGGCAATGCTTCTACGCGCAGCAGTGGCCGCGGCAGGAACGCCGCATCGACCTTTGTGCGCAACTTGGCGAGCACTTCGGCAGCGCTGCACGCCGGTGCCACGATCAACGCGATCAGGCGCGGCTCGCGCGTGGCCGTCGCGTGGGTATTGGGCAGGAAAATGGCGCCGTCTTCAACGCCGTCGATCGAAAGCAATAATCGATTCAATCCCTCCAGCGATGCACGCTTGCCGCCGATGTTGATCAGATCATCGGCGCGGCCATCGAGCTCGAACGATGTTTCGCTCGCGAGCCGTAGTCGATCCATCAGAGGGCCGGCCTGCACGTGGCCGCCGCTCGCTTCGAATCCATCACCGATCTGCTTGACTTTCACTCCGCGCATCGCTGTCCACAAGGGTCCGTCGACAGTGCGGCGCGCCGCGACCATTCCGGTTTCGGTGCAGCCGTAGATCTCGTACACGCGGGTGGCCCACCGCGATTCGCAGCGCGCGGCCAGCAGCTGAGCCAACGGCGCGGTCGCGCTGATCACGCGATCCAGCGCCGGCAGCGGTTGAGTAGATTCGCAGAGCGCGCGCAGATGAATCGGCGT
>JBGSWX010000600.1:0-3656 GCA_041751695.1 Burkholderiaceae bacterium
AGCCGCGCTCGGTTGCGCGCGTCAGGTACGCGGCCAGGCAGGCGATGTGGTGGCTGTGGCGAATGACGACGGTGCCGGTGCCGCAGCGGCGCGCGCGCTCGATTGCGTCGTCGATCGCGAGCCGCGTCAGCCAGGGTCCCGGCAAGCGATCGCCGTCCCACAGCGCACTGGCATCGCGCTCTTGCACCACGCGATGCTGCCCGCTCTTCGTCATCGTTCCGGCTTCAAGCTCGCGCAGATAACCCGCAAGCAGTGCCAGTCCATGCGTGTCGTGACCGAGCAGATCGCCTTCGAGCAGTACTTCGGCAACGACCGACGCCATGTCCAGATCGAGACCCGCGCCAGTGAGCAGATCGCGCGCGAATTCCTGCAGCGCTTGCGTCGCGTACCGCATCAATACACTGCGCGGCCGCCAGACAAATCGAATACGGCTCCGGTAGAGAACGAGCAATCTTCGGTGCACAGCCACGTGACCAGCGCCGCGATCTCATCGACTTCACCAAAGCGATTCATCGGAATCTTCGACAACATGAAATCGATGTGGCTTTGCGTCATCTGCGCGAACATTCCCGTCTTGACTGCGGCGGGCGTTACGCAGTTGATGCGAACTCCCGTCTTCGCCAGCTCCTTGCCGAGCGATTTAGTCAGCGCGATGACACCGGCTTTCGACGCGCTGTATGCGCTGGCGTTCGGGTTGCCCTCCTTGCCGGCGATCGATGCGATATTGACGATGCGCCCGTAATCATTGGATTGCATATGCGCAATCAGCGCGCGGTTGCACAGGAACACGCCGGTCAGGTTGATATCGAGCACTTCCTTCCACGCGGCTACCGGATACTGTTGCACGGTGGTATTCGGCCCCGTGATGCCGGCGCTGCAAACCAGCGCGTCGACGCGCCCGAGTGCCTTGATGCTGTCGTCGCACGCGCGGGCGATTTCGTCCTCGCGAGTCACGTCGAGCATATGCGTGTGCGTTTTCCCGCCGAGCGACTTCGCAGCGGTTTGCAGCGCATCGGAATCGCGGTCCCATAAGCTGACACGCGCACCCGACGCGATCAACCGTTGCGCAATCGCGTAGCCGATACCCGCGGCGCCACCGGTCACGATCGCGCCGCGCCCCTGCATGTCGAGCTTGTTCATTGCTCCTCCGTTTGTTGCAGAGGATATCCGCAAAATTGGTCAGACCACTTGACCGGTTGTGTTGACCGGTCTCGCGCTCCGTGGCTAAACTCGCCGCGCTTCCGTCGATCTCCCCCAATGCCAAAATCCCGCCGCAGTCAATCCTGGTTCGGCCGTCTCGACCGCGATGGCTTCATCTACCGCTCGTGGATGAAGAACCGCGGCATTCCGCACGATCAGTTCGACGGGCGTCCGGTGATCGGGATCTGCAACACGTGGTCCGAGCTGACGCCGTGCAATACGCATTTTCGCGTGCTTGCCGAGCAAGTGCGGCAGGGCGTGCTCGAGGCCGGCGGGTTCCCTCTCGAGTTCCCGGTGATGTCGCTTGGCGAGACGCTGATGCGGCCGACGACGATGCTGTTTCGCAATCTGGTCAGCATGGACGTCGAGGAATCGGTTCGTGCCAATCCGCTGGACGGTGTTGTCTTGCTGATGGGCTGCGACAAGACGACGCCGGCGCTGTTAATGGGCGCTGCGAGCGTCGATCTGCCGACAATCGGCGTGTCCGGCGGACCGATGCTGTCGGGCAAATATCGAGGCGGCGAGCTTGGGTCCGGCACCGGGGTGTGGCAGGTCAGCGAAGCGCTGCGCGCCGGTCAGGTGCCGTACGAGGACTTCGTCGAGATGGAGTCGTGCATGCACCGATCGCACGGTCACTGCATGACGATGGGCACCGCGTCGACGATGGCATCGATGGTCGAAGCGCTCGGCGTCGGCTTGCCGGGCAACGCGGCGATTCCGGCGGTCGATGGGCGCCGCAACGTGCTAGCGCGAATGGCGGGTCGGCGCATCGTCGCGATGGTCGAAGAAGATCTCGTGCTGTCCAAAATTCTGACGCGCGCTGCGTTCGAGAATGCGATTCGAGTCAATGCTGCGATCGGCGGCTCTACCAACGCGGTGATCCATCTGCTGGCGCTCGCAGGCCGCGCGGGTGTCGACTTGTCGCTCGACGATTGGGATAAGTACGGGTACGACCTGCCTTGTCTGGTCGATTTGCAACCGTCGGGCCGTTATCTGATGGAGGATTTTTACTATGCCGGCGGTTTGCCGGCGGTGATCCATGCGCTCGGTCCCGTGTTGAACAAAGATGCGCTGACTGTCAACAGCCGCACGCTGTGGGAGAACAACAAGGACGCGCCCCGCTACGAGCCTGACGGCAAGCGTGTGATTCGCTCTCTTGATGATCCATTTTTGCCGCGGGCCGGCATCGCGGTGCTGCGCGGCAACCTCGCTCCGAATGGCGCGGTGATAAAGCCGTCGGCCGCGACGCCGTCATTGATGACACACCGAGGGCGGGCAGTCGTGTTCGAGAATAGTGACGAGTTTCACGCGCTAATCGACGACGACTCGCTCGACGTCAACGCCGACGACATTCTGGTGTTGAAGAACTGCGGGCCGAAGGGTTATCCGGGAATGGCGGAGGTCGGCAACATGCCACTGCCAGCCAAGCTGTTGCGTCAGGGCGTGACCGACATGGTGCGTATTTCGGACGCACGGATGAGCGGTACGGCATACGGCACGGTCGTGCTTCACGCGTCGCCGGAAGCCGCAGCCGGAGGCAATCTCGCTTTAGTCAAAACCGGCGACATGATCGAGCTCGATGTCGAGCGCCGCCGGCTGCATCTCGAAGTGAGCGACGAAGAATTGAAGCGACGCCGCTCGGCGTGGAAAGCGCCCGCGTCTCCGGTGCCGCGCGGTTACACCAAGCTGTACTTCGATCACGTGCAGCAGGCCGACAAAGGAGCCGACCTAGATTTTCTCGTCGGCGCGAGTGGCTCGGCGATCCCCAAAGACAATCACTAGATGCGCGCACTGATCACCGACTACGACTTTCCGGATATCGAGCTCGAGCGCGAGGTGTTTCGCACTGGCGGCGTTGACCTGGTAGAGGCGCAGTGCAAGAGTGAAGACGATCTGATCGCCGCGGCGCGCGAGTGCGACGCATTGCTGTTGCAGTACGCGCGCGTGACCGATCGCGTCCTGACCGCGCTGCCGCGCGTCGGACTGGTGAGCCGCTATGGCGCGGGCTTCGACACGATCGACACCGAAGCATGCCGTCGCCACGGCGTATGGGTCGCCAACTCGCCTGACTACGGTGTCGGTGAGGTTGCGACGCACGCGCTCGCGATGACGCTTGCGCTGATCCGCCATCTTGCGCTGTACGACCGCGACGTGCGTGCCGGCAAGTGGCACTACCTGTCGCCGGGCCCGATTCGCCGCGCGAGCGACATGACGGTGGGAATTCTCGGGCTGGGCCGCATCGGCAAGCGCTATGCGGCGCTGGCGCGCGACTGTTTCGCGCGCGTGATCGCGTGCGATCCGTACCTCATCGACGGCGACTTTCCAAATTTCGTCAAACGCGTGACGCTCGAACAGTTGTTCGAGCAAGCCGACGTGGTGTCGCTGCACGTGCCGCTGAACGACGAAACGCGCGCAATGGTAGGTGCCGCGCTGCTGGCACGGATGAAGCGCGGCAG